>DATBND010000200.1:0-20576 GCA_036554505.1 Actinomycetota bacterium
GCGCCAAAGAAGGGTCCGAGGCTGGGGTCGAACCCCTCGCATCAGGCGCTGATGCTGTCGAACCTCGCGCTCTCGCTGTTCGAGCACGAGCGCGTGAAGACCACCGAGGCGAAGGCCAAGATGCTGCGCCCGTACGCGGAGCGGCTGATCACGAAGGCCAAGAAGGGCGACGTGCACAACCGTCGCCAGGTCCTCTCGGTGATCGAGGATCGGGCGATCGTGCACAAGCTCTTCGCCGACATCGCGCCGCGCTTCTCCGAGCGCAATGGGGGCTACACGAGGATCCTCAAGCTCGGCCCCCGCAACGGTGACGGCGCCGACATGGCTCTGATCGAGCTCATCGACGACGGCGGCGCGACGGTGACCACTGTCGAGTCGACCGAGGCGTCGCAAGGCCGGCGACGCAGGCTGTCCCGCCCGGCACGCCGGCGCGCCCAGTCGAGCGATCTCCCTGCGGACAAGCCGGCGCGCTCCAAGGGCGAGGACGCGGCCGCGGAGGGCAGCGGCTACGGCGTCGAGGCCGAGCCCGACGTCGAAGCTCCGCCCGAGACCGAGGATGCGCAGGCCGACGCGGACCAGGAAGCCGCGGAGGCGTCGGCCGAAGCAGCCGACGAGGCGGCTCACGATGCCGCGGCCGATCCCGACCAGGCACCCGAGGGCAGCGGCGGGGCCGAGGGGGTTCCGGAGCGTGGGCGGCCCGACCGCACCTAACCGGCGGCCGATCCCCTCCGACCTTTGTGCCTACGTGGACGCTGAGCGTCCGTTGACGACCAAAAGTCGACGCAGGACGGAGGCTCTGTGAACCTTCGACTCGATCTAGCGTACGACGGCGCCCCGTTCCACGGCTTCGCCAAGCAGCCGGACGTCCGGACCGTCCAGGGCGATCTCGAGGCGGCGCTGGAGAAGCTCTTCGGCTCGCCCGTGCTCACTTTCGGTGCCGGTCGCACCGATGCCGGAGTGCACGCGCGTGCCCAGGTCGTGGGGGTCCCGGATGCGCCCGACGACGCCGACCTCGTGAAGGTGCGCGACGCGTTGAATGCCATGTGCCGCCCCGCCATCGCAGTCGGCGACTGCCACGCGATGCCGGACGGGTGGCACGCTCGCTTCTCGGCGCGCTCGCGCACGTACGTCTACGCCGTGCTCCAAAGCGACGTCCCCGACCCGTTCCTCGCCGGCACGACGCTGTTTCACCCCGAGCCTCTGGAGGTCGCCGCGATGCAGGAGGCCGCCGGGCATCTGACCGGCGAGCACGACTTCAGCTCGTTCGGGCGCGTCCCGGAGCCCGCGGCGCCTGCGACCCGCACGCTCTTCGAGCTGACCGTCGAGCGTGACGGGCAAATCGTGCGGATCACGGCGCGCGCGAACTCGTTCATTCAGCAGATGGTGCGCTCGCTCGTGGGAACGCTCGTCCAGGTCGGTGAGGGCCGGAGGTCGCCGGCGGAGCTGCCGTCCGTCCTCGCCACCCAGGACCGGGCCGCCGCAGGTCCCGTCGCTCCGCCACACGGGCTGTGCCTCGTCGCGGTCGAGTACGACGACGGATGGTCTACGCCGTTTGACCTGCCGAAATGATGCGCTATCCTGCACTTTCTCCCGAACGGCGAGCCTTGTTTCGGGCTGGACTGAGGTAGCAATGAAGACCCATTCGACAAAACCTAGTGAGATAACGCGCGAGTGGTGGCTCGTGGACGCTGACGGCGTGGTGCTCGGCCGTCTCGCCTCCGAGGTCGCCAAGCGCCTGCGCGGCAAGCACAAGCCGAACTTCGCGCCGCACCTCGACACGGGCGATCACGTCATCGTCGTCAACGCGTCCAAGGTCGTGCTCACGGGATCGAAGCTCACCCAGAAAGAGCTCTATCGCCACTCGGGCTATCCCGGCGGGTTGACGGCCGTGCCCTATTCCAAGGTGATGGCGACGCGCCCGGAGCTGGCCGTCGAGAAGGCGGTCAAGGGGATGCTCCCGTCCAACAAGCTCGGGCGAGCGATGCTCAAGAAGCTCAAGGTCTACGCCGGGCCCGAGCACAGCCACTCCGCTCAGGACCCCAAGCCGTTGGACCTCAAGCCGATCGCGGCTCCGCACAACCTCGAGCAAGCTCATACCGTCGAGGAGATAATTCATGGCTGAGATGTTGAGCCGGGCGACCGGACGTCGGAAGGAAGCCGTCTGTCGTGCACGGCTGCTCGAGGGGACGGGGCGCTACGAGATCAACGGGCGGCCGCTCGAGGACTACTTCCCCTCGGCGACGCACCGCATGATCATCGCCGAGCCGCTGAAGCTCACGAACACCGAGGGCCGTTACGACATCCTCGCCAAGATCGAGGGCGGGGGCGTGGCCGGTCAGGCCGGTGCCCTTCGACACGCCATCTCCAAGGCGCTCGCCGACATGGACCCGGAGCTCCGGCCGATCCTCAAGAAGTCCGGTTTTCTGACCCGCGATGCCCGGGAGAAGGAGCGTCGCAAGTACGGGCTCAAGAAGGCCCGCAAGGCGCCCCAGTACTCCAAGCGCTAGCCGGCTCCTAAAATTTCGTAAAATCCCGCGTCAATTTCGTTAGTTTGCCGCGCCCTCCGGCGTATCTAGGAGGAAGCTGGGCGACGACGACGTGGGGGGACGGCCCCCGGCGGCCTTTTCGTGGGGTAGGCCAAGCCGGCGAATCACGATTATGCGAGGCCTGGTGTGCCTCCTCGCCCTGATCGGGCACAACCTCGGGCGCAACTTTTCGGACCGCCCATGCGTGTAGAGAGCATGGTGGATACGGGAGACGGCCCCTGGTCGGCGCGCGGCCCCTCGCGCGCAGCCGGGGCGGGCGAGTTCTCGGGGTTCTGCTCCTCTCATTACAACCGCCTCGTCGGAGTGCTGGGCCTGTACTGCGGGGACCGCGCGACCGGCGAGGAGCTCGCGCAGGAGGCGCTCGCCCGCGCGTGGTCGCACTGGGCCAAGGTCCGGGATCTCGAGGATCCCGCGGGCTGGCTGTACCGCGTGGCGATGAACCTCGCCAACTCGCACTTCAGAAGGAAGCGGGCCGAGCGTCGCGCGCACCAGAGCGGACGCCCCATTCCCGACGGCGGCGAGGATCCGGCCGCCATTCTCGCCATCCGTGCCGCGGTCGCGCAGTTGCCGCGGCGTAAGCGCACGGTGCTCGTCCTCCGCTACTACCTAGATCTTCCCTTCGCGCAAGTCGCGCAGTTGATGGACGCGCCGGAATCCACAGTCAAGTCGCTTGCACGCAGGGCCCTGGAGGACCTGCGTGGTGAGTTCACGCCGACCGGGGAGGCGAACTATGTCTATTGAGATGAACAGCCTGCTGGCGGACGCCGCGCCGCGTCCTCTCGGGAAACCGGACGTCGCCGCGATCATCAAGAGGGGGGGCCGCATGCGCATGCAGCGCATGGCGGCCGTGGCCGTGGCGATTCCCGTGGTCGCCGCCGCGCTGTGGGCCGGTGCGCAGACCGGTCTCACGAAACCGGTCGTGACGCCGCCGGCGGTGAAGCCGCCTGCGGCCGATCGATCCTGCGACTGGCATAGCGAGGCTCTCATGGTGTTCCTCGACAAAGACTCGACTCCTGCCGAGGGACGCGCTCTCGCCCGGCAAGTGCGCGCCATGGACCACGTGAAGTCCGTCGAGTGGAACGACCTCTTCGAGGAGAAGAAAGTCACGATCAACTCCGACATCCCGCGCGCGAGCCAGCGACTGTCGCGCCGAGCCTTCCCGCCGTGGCTCGACATCCGCCTCGACGATCCGAGCTACGCCGGAGGGGTCGCCCTTTCCCTCGCTCACTCACCCTCGTTCGGGCCCGTCGCCGGCGCCAACCGGCAGTTCGACAAGTGCACGAGCGAGCGCGTCCGGGAGACGAACCACCGCCTGCGCATGAAAGTGAGAGAGCTCAACAAGAAGCTGCTCAGGCAGATGCGTCGAACTGGAGCAAGGTCTGACCGTCGCACGTCGATGGTCGAGGTCGATGCCTCAACCGGCATTCCCGCGGACCCCGACCATCGCCGTTTGTGGCGGCGGGTCCAATGGGTCTTGGGTAGTGCCCGTGCGGGCACGCGGCCAACGCTCGGCTCGAGCGCTCGATAGAACTCGGTCAGGACGAGCGGGCGTCGCGGAGCATGCGGCGCAGCACCATCTGCAACACGCCGCCGTTGCGGTAATAGTGGAGCTCGACCGCCGAGTCGACGCGGGCCTCGACCCGGAAAGTCGTGTCGCCACTCTCTCCGTGCGCGACGACCGTCAGCTCGGCGTGCGGCTCGAGGCCGTCGGCGATGCGGGAGATGTCGAACGTCTCTCGTCCGGTCAGACCCAACGACTCGGCGGTGGCGCCGTCGACGAACTGCAGCGGCAGGATGCCCATCCCGACGAGGTTGCTGCGATGGATGCGCTCGAAGCTCTCGGCGATGACCGCGCGGACGCCCTGTAGCAGCGGCCCCTTCGCCGCCCAGTCGCGCGAGCTGCCCGACCCGTATTCCTTCCCCGCGAGGATGACTAGCGGGACGCCTTCGTCCGCGTAGCGTTGGGCTGCGTCGTAGATCGGCATCTCCTCGCCCTCGGGCAGGTGCACCGTGAAGCCGCCCTCTTTCGGCTCGACGAGCTTGTTGCGCACGCGGATGTTGGCGTAGGTCCCTCGCACCATGACCTCGTGGTTCCCGCGCCGGGACCCGTAGCTGTTGAAGTCCTTGATCTGTACGCCCTGCTCGAGCAGATACGTCCCCGCCGGCGACTTCGGCGAGATCGCGCCGGCCGGCGAGATGTGGTCGGTCGTCACCGAGTCGGCGACGAACGCGAGGACGCGCGCGCCTTCGACATCCGTCACGGGCGCCGGCTCCTCGCCGAGGTCCTCGAAGAACGGCGGCTCGCGCACGTAGGTCGACTCGGGGTCCCACTCGTAGAGCGAGCCTTGCGGCGACGGCAGCTTGGCCCAGTGCTCGTCGCCCTCGAAGATGCGCGCGTACTCCCTGGTGTAGAGATCCGCCTTCACCGCCGTCATCGCCTCGGTGATCGCGTCCGGCGACGGCCAGATGTCCTTCAGGTAAACGTCGTTGCCGTCCGAGTCCGTTCCGATGGGATCGGATGTCAGGTCGATCTCGGCAGTACCGGCCAGGGCATAGGCGACGACGAGCGGCGGTGAGCCGAGGTAGCTCGCTTTCACCTGCGGATGGATGCGCCCCTCGAAGTTGCGATTGCCCGACAGGACCGAGACGACCGCGAGGTCGTGCTCGTCGACGGCATGAGCGATCGGGTCGGGAAGCGGGCCGGAGTTCCCGATGCACGTCGTGCACCCGTATCCGACGACGTGGAAGCCGAGCTTCTCGAGATAAGGCATGAGACCGGCCCCCTCGAGATAGCCGGTGACCACGCGCGATCCGGGGGCCATCGACGTCTTGACCCACGGCTTGCTGGTCAACCCTCGCTCGACCGCGTTCTTGGCGAGCAATCCCGCTCCGAGCATCACCGACGGGTTGGACGTGTTCGTGCAGCTCGTTATCGCGGCGATGACGACCGACCCGTGCTTGAGCGTCACTTCCCCGTCGGCATCGATCGCGACCTCCTCCGCCGGATCGGGCGCATGCAGGGCCGGCCCTCGCTCGCCCGGCGTCGTGCCGCCGTCGGCGAGCCATCGCCCGATCTGCACGTCGACGCCGGGGTTGTCCTTCGCCTCTTCGGTGTAGACCTCGCGGAAGCTCTCCCACACGCGGGGCAAAGGCGCGCGGTCTTGCGGCCGGCGTGGTCCGGCGAGGCTCGGTTCCACTGTGGAGAGATTGAGCTCGAGCGTCTCGGTGAACGTCGGATCGGGGCTCGCGTCCGCGCGGAAGAGGCCTTGCTCCTTCGTGTATGCGTCGACGAGCGCGATGAGGTCGTCGGGGCGGCCGGTGAGCCTTAGGTAGCGCAGCGTCTGGTCGTCGACCGGGAACAGCGACGCGGTCGCGCCGAACTCGGGCGACATGTTCGAGAGGGTCGCCCGGTCGGCGACGGCGAGGTTCGACAGGCCGTCGCCGTAGAACTCGACGAACTTGCCCACGACGCCGTGCTTGCGCAACATCTCCGTGACCGTTAGCACGAGGTCGGTAGCGGTTACGCCCGTCGGCAGCGAGCCCGACATACGGAAGCCCACCACCTTGGGTGTGAGCATCGGTATCGGCTGGCCGAGCATTGCGGCCTCCGCCTCGATCCCACCGACTCCCCAACCGAGGACGCCGAGGCCGTTGATCATCGGGGTGTGGGAGTCGGTCCCGACGAGCGTGTCCGGCACCGCGACATCGCGATCACCGTCGCTCGTCAGCTGAACGACGCGGCCGAGGTTCTCGAGGTTCACCTGGTGCACGATCCCCATGCCCGGCGGAACGACGCGGAAGCCGGCGAAGGCCTGTTGAGCCCACCGCAGAAGCGAGTAGCGCTCGTGGTTGCGCTCGTACTCGCGCTCGACGTTGAAGTCGTACGCGCGCGCCGACGCAAACATGTCGACCTGGACCGAGTGATCGATGACGAGGTCGACGGGCACGAGCGGATCGACCCGTGCCGGATCGGCCCCCGCGCGCTCCATCGCTTGCCGCATCGCGGCGAGGTCGACGACCGTCGGTACTCCCGTGAAGTCCTGAAGGAGCACGCGCGCGGGAGAGAAGGCGAACTCCTTGTCCTCCAGCGGCTTCTGCCCCCACATCGCGAGGAACGTGACGTCGTCCTCGCTTGCGTGCTCGGTCCCCGAGAGGCGGACGAGGTTCTCTAGGAACACCTTGACGGTGCGGGGTATGAGGTCGAGCTCGGCGAGGCCGGCCTCCTCGAGCGCGCCAAGGCGGAAGTACGTCGGCGCGCCCGGGACGGCGTCGAGCGTCGCGCGCGCGTCGAAAGCGTCGTTCGAGGTCATGCCCCCACGCTAGCGCGTCGAAGGGGGGCCCGTGGGCCCCCCTTCGGGTGGGTCGTGTACGCCGCCGGTGCGGCGACAGGTGCTCCTAGAGGTCGGGGCAGTCCGCGGCGAACTGCTTCTGCACCGACTTCGGCTGGCTCTTGAGCTGCTCGCAGAACGCGTCCATGCCGGTGGCGCCACCGCCCGCGCCGGTCCCTCCGGTCGACCCGCCGAGGCCCCCGGCGAACGACTGGATCAGCTGGGTGAGATCGACCTCGTTCGCGTCGCTCGGGACCTCGACGCCACCGTCGAAGCCTTCGATCGCAACTCGCAGCCCGAACGTGTCGAGCCCCTCCGGGACCTCTTCACCACTGGCCACGGCGAGCTGGACGAAGTCGAGCTCGACCTGCGTGAGCTCGCCGTCCGACACCCAGAAGTCGACCGTCATCTCGCCCTCGGGGATCTCGCTGTCCGCCGGGAGGTCGGTCGTGGGGACGGCCTGGCCGAGGCCTTCCGCGAGCTCCTTGAAGTTGTCGATCAGGGCCTTGTACTCGATCGATGCGACGAGGTGCTCGCCCGCATCCTCGTCACCCTCCGACGTGACCGTGGCGTCGTCGGTCAACGCCGCCGCGAACTGGTCGACGATCGCCTGCTGCTCGGCCGAAGGCGACGCGGCAAGCCCGCCTCCGAACTGCTCGAGGAGCTGAGCAAAGCCGGTGAATGCCAGCCACTCGCCGTTGACGCCGGGCTCGACCCAGTCGAGCCCCTGTGCCTGGGCTTGCTGGACGAACGCCTGTATCTGCGGCCCGGCCTGGGCCTTCGCCTCAGGGCCGGCGAGATCGAGGAGCGAGTCGACGTCCACCCGCAGGTAGAGCACCTCGTCCACGACCCTGAGCTCGACGTCGGTGCTGCCGGCGATGTTGGCGGCGATCGCCACCTCGGCCTCCGCCGGATCATCGGCGTCGTTGAACGAGAACGACAGCGACGAGTCGAGGATCTTCGACGCGGTCTCCTCGTTGAGCTCTCCTTCGGAGAGGGCCGCAAGCTGCTCGGCATCCGAGCTCAAGCTCAGCGTGAACGTGTGGCCGCCCTCGGAGAGGTTCTCTACTGCCTGGCGGAGCGTCTCCTCGGGGCTGCCACCACCGCCACCACCGCTGCCTCCATCGTCGCCTCCGCACGCAGCCAGCAGCAAGGCTGCGGCGGCGATCGCTGCTAGAAACTTACGCATCCGAAGATCCCTTCCTATCCGTGTCGGACCGTTCGCCGTCTGAGATCTGCCCAGCGAGGTCGCCCGCACCCCAGCGGCACCGGACGACCGTCCGAGGGTAAACCAGATCGCGTCCCAACCAGGGCGTCTTCGCCGTCCCGGTGCCTACGACACGAGGGCGTGATCGGGGCCAAACGCGCATATAACGAGGCATATGACGCTCGGCGACCTCACCTTTCACGGCATCGACGTCGACCCGCCGGTCGACCTGGTCGGCCGCATATGGGCGCGTGACCCGGGCGCGTGGGGGCCGGGAGAGGACGACCCCGCGGAACGTCTCGGCTGGCTCGAGCTGCCGAGGCGCTATCCCGATCGTCTGTCGGACGTCGAGTCGTTCGCCGAGGACGTCGCGGCCGGCGTCGAGCACGTCGTTTTGTTGGGGATGGGCGGATCGAGCCTTGCCCCGGAGGTGTTCGCGGCGACGCAGAGTACCGACCGCACGAGCCTGGTCGTGTGCGATTCGACGCATCCCGACGAGGTCGCGGCGACGCGTGCTCGGCTCGACCTCGACCGCAGCTTGTTCGTCGTCTCGAGCAAGTCCGGCGGGACCATCGAGACGATGTCCCTCTATCGCTACTTCCGATCGCTGGTCCCGGCCGGCGAGCGATTCGTCGCGATAACGGACCCGGCGACGTCGCTTGCCCGGCTCGCCACGGAGGAAGACTTCGTTCGCACGTTCGTCAATCCCGCCGACATCGGCGGACGCTACTCGGCTCTCTCTTACTTCGGCATCGTGCCCGCCGCACTCGCGGGCGTGTCGCTCGCGCCGGTGCTCGAGTCCGCCCGAGGCATGACCGAGCGCTGCACCACCGATGTCGGGTCGGAGGAGAATCCGGGCTTGGTCCTCGGGTCGGCCATTGCCGAGCTCGCGCGCGGGGGCCGCGACAAGTTGACGTTCGTCATCTCCGATCGGATCAGCGCCTTCGGCGACTGGGTCGAGCAGCTTCTCGCGGAGTCCACCGGGAAGAACGGCGTGGGGATCGTCCCGATCGTCGGGGAGCCGGCTCTGGAGCCCGCGGCATACGGATCCGACCGTGCGTTCGTCGTCATGCGGCTCGCCTCCGATGGCGCAATGACCGCGCGCGCTCGCGATCTCGCCGGCGCCGGCCACCCGGTCGTCCTCGTCGACGTGCCCGAGGCGAGCGACGTCGGCGGCCAGATGTTCCTGTGGGAGTTCGCCACCGCGGTGGCCGGCGCGGTCATGGGCATCAACCCGTTCGATCAGCCCGACGTGGAGGCCGCGAAGAGGGCGTCCAGGTCGGTGTTGGAATCCGACGACGGCGCTCCGTGGGGCCAGGACGATCCGGGCGCGTTGTTCGACGAGTTGACTGCGGGGGACCTCGCGGTGGTGTGCGCGTTTGCTCCGCGGACGTCCGCGAGCGAGGACGTTCTGGACCGCGCCCGCGCCAAGTTGCTGCGCGTCGCGCCGGTAGCGACCATGGCCGGCTTCGGGCCGCGCTACCTCCACTCCACGGGTCAGCTCCACAAGGGTGGGCCGCCGGGGGTGCGCGCGCTCGTCGTCCTCGATGAGCCCGAGGAGCAGGTCGCGATCCCCGATGCCGCGTATGGCTTCGGCGAGCTCGTCGCCGCGCAAGCGGCGGGGGACGCAAAAGCGCTTACCGACGCCGGCCGGCCCGTCGCGCGCGCGAGCTGGGCCGCGTTCGAGGCGTGGGCCTCGGAATAGCGGCGTCGCCTAGAGGAACCCCCGCGATCGCCACGGCTCCGCCGAGGGTCGAACCGCCGTCGCCTTCGGCTCCGGAGGCGAGCTCTCTGACGATCGCGGCGTCGCCTAAAGGTCGGCGATCGCGGCCGCTAGATCCTTGCGGATGCCCGTGACGAAGGGCGTCTCGAGCCGCGTGTAGCGGCGCGCCTCCACGGCGCGGAGCCTCCTCAAGAGCTCGACGATCCGCTCGGGGCTGTCGGCCTCGAAGGCGAGGATCCACTCGTAGTCGCCGAGCCCGAATGCACTGGTCGTGTTCGCCAGCACGTCCGGGAACTCGCGCCCGGCGATGCCGTGCTCGCGAAGCATCTCGCCGCGGTGTGCGGGATCGAGCAGGTACCAGTCCATCGTGCGCGCGTACGGATACACGCACGCATATCTCTTGGGCTCCTTGCCCTGCACGAACGCGGGCAGGTGGTCCTTCGCGAACTCGGCCGGCTGCACGATCCCGAGGAACATCTCTCGCTGCACGAGCGCACGTCCGAGCTCGGTGTGACGAAACGCGACGACCAGATCCTGGATGTCGTCGGCGGTGCGCGCAACCCACCAGAACATCAGATCGTGCTCGGCCTTGAAGCCGGCGGTCGAATAGACGCCGCGGATCTCGACGCGATCCGACCACTCGTCGAACAGCGAGTCGACCTCTTTGGCCGCGACATCCCGGTCGAGCAGCGCGATCTTCTCGGGTACGGCCTGCCACACTGGATAGCCGGCGAATATCAGCTCGTCGGTCACCGCTCTCCTCTCGTGCTCGGGTGGATCGAATGCGGTGGCTAGCCTACGGCCCCAGCCACCGCCGGATGCTCTCGGCGGTTGCCCGGGCCTGCCTTATGCAGTCCGGGATACCGGAGCCCCTGTAGGACGCTCCGGTTATCCAGATCCCAGCCGTGGATCGAAGCGCGGCCTCGATCCGCTCGACCGTAGCCACGTGGCCCACCCGGTATTGAGGTAGCGAGCGTGGCCAGCGTTTCAGGTGCGCGGCGCGTGGCCGAGCCCGCAGGTCGAGCACGTCTTCGGTCTCGCGCGCGACGCGCTCGATCAGGTCGTCGTCCGACATGCTCAGAGCGTCGCTCTCGCCCGCACGGCCGACGAAGCTGCGAACGACCGCGCCCCCGTCGGGCGGAGCCGCATGCGGCCACTTGATCGAGTACCACGTGCACGCGGACAACGCCATTCCCGACGCGCTCGGAACGAGCGCTCCGCTTCCGGGCGGCGCGGACGTCAGCGCGCCTGGGGGGAGGACGTAGACGATCGTCGCGACAGAGGCGAACTCGATCGAGGCGAGGAGCGTCGCGGCTTCGGGGCTCGCGGCCCGCACGAGACGCGCCGATTCGAATGATGGCGTCGCGAGGACCGCCGCCTGGCACTCGACCGACCCGCTCTCGGTGTGCACGACCATGCCTTTCGATCCCTTCGCGACAGATTCGACGCGGACACCCGTCCTGACGTCGGCTCCCTCGAGGCGATCTCGCAGTGCGCTCACTACGCGTTCGAGACCCCCGGTGACCGATTTGAACGGAGGTGGCCCGGTCGGGACGTCCGCGTCTTCAAGCGCGCGCATGATGCTTCGCCGTCCTCGGACGAGCCCCCACACCTGAGGCAGAGCCGCCTCGAGGCTCATGTCGAAGACGTCTCCGGCTCTCGTACCGGCAAGCAGCGGATCGACGGAGTCATCCAACACACCGCGCCCGTACCGGCGCTGCACGACGTGTCCGATGGCGACGTCCGCGTCGATTCGCCGGCCGGGAACGAATGGTTCGAGCGCGGCTCTGAGGCGCGCCGGGCGCGACAGATGCTGCGCCCCCAGGGCCGCGCGGGGCGTGGCCGGCATGCCGAAGACATGATCGGGAGGCATCGCGACGAGGCGCGGCGACTCCGACCGTCGGAAGATCGTCGCTCCGAAGACGGCCGGAGAGATCAGCTCGTCGCCGAGGCCGATGGCCGTGCACAGGTCGACCGCGTCGGGCGCGCGCGCCAGGAAGGAGTCGGCGCCCGACTCGACGAGCAGGTCGTCGACGCGTTCGGTTCGTATGGCTCCGCCGAGCCGGTCCGCCGCCTCGAGCAAGACGATGTCGACATGGGAGCCGGCGGATGTCAGTGAATGCGCGACGGTGAGCCCGGAGATTCCGCCGCCGATGATGCAGACCCTCGGGCGGTCGGGACTCACTCGTTACCGTCGAGCTTCTTCCGCACCACCGTGGCGAGCACGTCGATGAAGGCGGGGTCGTCGTTGGGGGACGCGGTCCGCTCGAGCTCGACACCCAGCGCGGCCGCCGCCCTCTTGCACTCGATGTCGACGTCGTAGAGGACCTCGAGGTGGTCCGATACGAAACCGCACGGGCACACGACGATGCCGCGCCGGCCCGCGGACGCGAGCTCCTCGATCACCTCGAGGATGTCGGGGCCGATCCACGGGTCCTTGGTTCGTCCCGCGCTCTGCCAGCCGATCTGCCACGAGTCGAGCCCGAGCTGCGCCGCGACCGCCTCACCCGTTTCGCGCAGCTGATCCGCGTACGGATCGCCCGTTCGCAAGATGCGCTCGGGGAGGCTATGCGCGGTGAAGACGACGGTCGTGTCGCGCCGGACGTCTTTCGTGAGGGTTCGAAGCGCGTGGTCGACCCGCTCGCCGAGCAGCGCGATGTAACCCGGCTCGAGGTGCCAGCTCTCGATCATCTCGATCGTCCCGGCCCAGCCTGCATCCTTCGCGGCGAGGCCTGCTCTTCGTTCGTAGTCTCCGACGCTCATCGCCGAGTAGTGCGGAGCGAGGACGAGTCCCACCGCGTGACCTATCCCGTCCGCGGCCAAGCGCTCGACCGCCTCCGGGATACGAGGTGGCGCGTGCTTCATCCCGATGTAGGTCGGGACCGCGAGGCGTTCTGCGACTCCCGCGGCCTGCGCGCGCGTGATCTCGAGCAGCGGCGACCTCCCGCCGATCGCGCGATAACGGCCCATCAGCTCCTCCAGAAGCTCGGGGGCCGGCGGACGCCCGCCGCGGATGTCCGTGTAGTACGCCTCGACGTCATCCAGGTCGCGCGGCGTCCCGTACGCCATCATCAGGACGGCGGTCTCGCCGCTCACGGCGTCCGTTCGTGCACGACCTCGACGATGCGCGCGAGCATGCCGGGGTCGGTGTCCGGGAGCACACCGTGTCCGAGGTTGAAGATGTGTCCGCGGCCCCCGCCCTCGTCGAGGACCTCCGCCACCTTCCCCTCGATCGCCGGCCATGGCGCGAGGCAGGCCGCCGGGTCGAGGTTTCCTTGCAGCGCTACGTTCGGGCCGACGCGCCGGCGCGCATCGCTCAGTGGCACGCGCCAGTCGACTCCGATGACGTCCGCGCCCGAGCGCGCCATGAGGCTCAATAGCTCGGACGTGTTGAGGCCGAAGTAGATGCGCGGCGCGTCGAGGCCGGCGAGCCCGCCAAGGATCCGCTCGACGCCGGGGAGGACGTGGGCCTCGTACTCG
The DNA here is from genome assembly GCA_036554505.1 of Actinomycetota bacterium. GTDB lineage: Bacteria > Actinomycetota > CADDZG01 > CADDZG01 > WHSQ01 > DATBND01. The sequence goes on from DATBND010000200.1 coordinate 13,285, forward strand.
CGGGGGCCGAGCGCGCCGACCCAGCTGTCGAAGAGCTGAACCGCGTCCGCGCCGGCATCGATCTGCGCCCGGAGGTAGACGAGTATCGATTCGGAAAGGCGATCCATGAGCTTGTGCCACGTCTCGGGCTCGCCGTACATGAGCGCCTTCGTCCGCTCGTGCGTGCGCGATGGGCCGCCCTCGACGAGATAGCTCGCCAGTGTGAACGGCGCGCCGCCGAATCCGATCAGCGGCACGTCGAGCTCGGACGAGACCGCGCGGATTGTCTCCAGGACGAAGGGCACACCGGCCTCCGGGTCCAGCGGTTGCAAGCGATCGACGTCGTCGACCGACCGGATCGGGTCGTCGATCACCGGTCCGACGCCGGGCTGGATCTCGAGATCGATCCGCATGGCCTGCAGCGGGACGACGATGTCGGAGAAGAGGATCGCGGCGTCCACGCCCAGTCGTCGCACCGGCTGCATCGTCGCCTCGGCGGCGAGCTCGGGCGTGCGGCACAGCTCGAGGATGTCGTGGTCGGCGCGTAGCGCGCGGTACTCCGGCAGGCTGCGCCCGGCTTGACGCATGAACCACACCGGCGTCGCGTCTACGGGCTCGCTCCGGCACGCAGCGAGAAAACGTGGCCGAGTGGACGTGGACGTGATGAAGGGCTCCTTTGGAGAGGGATCTCATCCTACAAACGCGCGCGCTCGACGCCGCCCGTCGAAACGGGAGGGCGTCCGCGCCGTTCCGGCCGGTAGTGTCCCGTCGATGGACGCAATCGTGCTCGCCGGGGGCCGGGGAACGCGACTCGGTGGACGAGACAAGGCCGCACTGACCTTCGGGGGCCGCACCTCGCTGGAGCGGGTCCTCGACGCCGCCGGCGCGGCCGAGCGCACCGTCGTGGTCGGCGATCCGCACGTCACGACGGCCGACGTGATCTGGACCCGGGAGGAGCCTGCCGGCGCGGGGCCCGTGGCTGCAATAGCCGCCGGACTGAGCTTCGTCACCGCGGAGCTCGTTGCGGTGGTCGCAGTCGACCTCCCGCTCTTGGAACGAGACGACTTCGAAACCCTTCGGCGATCGCTGGGAGGGGCGGATGGAGTCATCTTCGTGGACGGCGACGGCCGGGACCAACCGCTCGCCGGCATGTATCGGACGGAACCGTTGCGCCGCGCCCTTGGCGCGCTTCAGGAGACGAGGAACGCGCGTGTCGGCGCGCTCGTGCGTGGGTTGGCTCTCGCTCGCATCGTCAATCAACGCGCGTCGTGTGATTGCGACACGCCGGAGGACGTGCAACGAGTCGAGCGGGTCCTACAGGGGAGGTGATGCACACGTGGATCAATGGGTGAGCGAGGTCTGCGCCGCGCTCGGCCTGGACGACGACGTCGACACCGATGCGATCCTCGAGCTGGCGCGCGATGTAGCCCATGGCGTAGAACGTCGCGCCGCCCCGGTGACGACCTTTCTCGTCGGCCTGGCCGCCGGACGCGCGGGCGGGGGCCGCGCCGCGGAGGAGAGCGCGCTGGCGACGGTCAAAGAGGTTGCAGGGCGGTGGTCACCCGCTGGCTAGCAGCCGGCCGAGCAGGTCGACGTAGCGCATCAGGTGCTGAGGGCCGAGGAAGTGATCGCGCACGCGCCGTTGCGCGTCCCTTCCCATGCGGGCCGCGTCCTCGGGATCCTTCAAGAGACGGGCGAGCGCACGTCCGAACTCGTCTTTGTCGCGTGGGTCGTCGATCAGCACCCCCGTCTCTCCATCGACGATCTGGTCCTGGATGCCCCCTATGCGGCTCGCGACGACGGGACGCCCCTTCCACATCGCCTCGGCGACCGTCAGGCCGAATCCCTCCGCGAGGCTCTTCTGGACGACGATGTCGGCGCGGCGTTGGAGCGCGTTGACGATCGCGGCGTTCTCGTCACCGTCGTCCATCGGGAGCGTCGCTAGATGGATCGATGCGCGCGCCGAGGGACTCAGACCCTTCCACGCGTCGAGTGAGCGTTGCAGCATCTCGGCTCCCTCGGGGTCGTCGGACACGGCATCGACCGCGGGCCCGGCGATCACGAGATGCACCCCCTCCATCTCCGCGGCGTGGTCGGCGAACCCCTCGATGACGCCGATGGGATCCTTCAACGCGTCCCAACGCGAGACCTGGACGACGAGCTTCGCGTCGTCGGGCGGGGCGTCGGTGCCGAACAGATCGGACGTTCTCTCGACGCGCCCCTCGCTCCCGTCGGTGCGCTCGTAGGTCGCGTGGGACGTGTCGCCCGTCGCGAGCCCGGTGGCCGCGAGGATCGCGCGCACCGAGGACTCGTCGATGTCCTGGTTCTTCGGCGAGAACGCGTCGATCGAAGGTGGGATCACCTCGATCTTGTTCTCGGGAAGCCCCTCCCACGCGAAGTCCTGACGCGAGAAGACGAACGCATCCGCGTCCGTCACGTACGGGATCAACCAGCGCCACGCGCGGCGTGAGAGGTCGTCCGGGAGGTCGATGCCCACATGGCACCTCCACACGACGGTCGCGCCGGTCGGGGCCACCTGGCCCACGAGGCCGGCCGTCTGCGGGTCGTGCAGGATCACGACGTCGTCCGGCGAGACGAGGTGCAGCAACTCCGGCAGGTTGTCCTTGAGCGCGGCCTCGTACAGGGCGCGTTCGGCGTCACCCAGATCTCCGCCGTCGCCCGCCGCACCGTGCAGGTTGTTGTGGATGCGCTTCGTGATCCGAAAGAACTCGGGCTCGCCTTCGATTACGACCCAGCGAGCATCGACGCCGGCTCCTCGTGCGCGCGCGATGAGAGAACGAAGCATCTCGGCGACCCCGCCGCCGCGCGCCGTGGAGTTCACGTTCCACACGACCCGGCCCTCGAACATCGTCTTGGCGGCGTCGATGGCCGCGGCGAACGCCGAGAACTGGTCGGGAGTGAGGACCTCCTCGAACCGGCGGGGATCGAGCGGCGCGATGTCCACGCTCGTCACTTTCGGCATCAGCAGAGCATTCCAAGCATCCGGGCTGTGAGCAAGCCGCGATCGCGGAGAACCGGTCGCGATCTGACTTCGCCCGCAGGTCCCCGGTCTGTCAGGATCACGCCCATGCCCAGGCTCTTCGGTACCGACGGCGTTCGCGGCGTCGCCAATGAGGACCTCACGCCGGACCTCGCGCTCGCGTTGGGCCGCGCCGCGGGGCGCGTGCTGGCGCCCGGCGGCGAGGTCGTGGTCGGACGCGACACCCGTCTGTCGGGGCCGATGCTGGAGGGCGCGCTCGTCGCGGGCCTGTGCTCGGCCGGCACGGACGTTCGGCTTGCCGGGATCGTGCCTACTCCTGCGATCGCCTGGCTCACGCTCGAGGAGAAGGCCGCGGGCGGAGCGATGATCTCCGCGTCTCACAATCCGGTTCCCGACAACGGCATCAAGTTCTTCTCGCCGGAGGGATTCAAGATCGCGACGGTCACCGAGGACCAGATCGAGACACAGATGGAAGAGCCCGGTGAGCTTCCGACCGGGACGGACGTCGGAGCGAGTGCGCCGATCGACGACGCGCTGGAACGCTATGTCGACCACGTCGTCGCGGCGGCGGGCCGGCTGAATGGATTGCGCGTCGTGCTCGACTGCGCGTTCGGGGCCGCGTGGGAAGCCGGTCCCGAGGCGTTTCGGCGCGCAGGCGTGAACGTCGTCGCGATCAACGCCGAGCCCGACGGCGCGCGCATCAACGTCGCGTGCGGCTCGACGGACATGACACAGCTCGCCGAGCGGGTTGTTGCCGAGGGAGCCGATCTCGGGATCGGTTTCGACGGCGACGCAGACCGCGCCCTCGCAGTGGACGAGCGCGGCGGGCACGTAGACGGTGACCGGATCATCGCCTTGTGCGCGCTGCGCCTCCAGGAGCAGGGGCGCCTTCACGGAAACATCGTCGTGGGCACCGTCATGTCGAACCTGGGCTTCACGCGCGCGCTCGCCGAGCGGGACATCCACGTCGTCGCCGCCCCGGTGGGCGATCGATTCGTCGTCGAGGAGATGACCACGCGCGGCGCGGTGTTGGGAGGAGAGCAGTCGGGCCATGTGATCTTCGCCGAGCACTCGACCACCGGCGACGGGATCCTGACGGGGCTGATGCTCGCCGAGCTCGTCGCGGCTGCGGGTGATCCGCTCTCTCGTCTCGCCCATTGGTACGAGCCATGGCCGCAGGTGCTGATCAACGTCCGGGTGCGCTCTCGGGATGCGCTCGAGGGGGCCGAGGCGGTGTGGGACGAGGTGCGCGAGGTCGAGTCGTCCCTGGGCGAAGGGGGGCGGGTGCTCCTTCGGCCCTCGGGGACCGAGCCCGTGGTCAGGGTGATGGTGGAGGCCGCCGAGGCGGCGACCGCCCAAGCTGCCGCCGAGCGCCTCGCCGCCGCCGTCGAAGCCCTGGCCACGTAGCCGGGCGCGTCAAGCAGCCGCCCGCACCCCCGGCGCGGGCTGGGACAGCTGGGACAACAAGGCCTTGCCCGGGCGGAGCTTGATCCCTTATCCTTACCCAGGAGAGGAAGAAACAGGAAGAAATCGTTCGGATCTAGCGCCAGGGCTCGCCGTTTGGAGGCGGCGAGTCGACGAGGCAGGGGATCTCGGAGGCCGTCCCGCCGGGCAGCACGCTCGCCCGGCAAGAAGCGAGTCGTCTCGACGCTTCGCTGGGTAGCACGCTCGCCCGGCAAGAAGCGAATCGTCTCGACGATTCGCCGAACCAGACGGCCACTCGGCGGGTGACCCTCGGCTCGACCACGGTCGTCACGCAGTCGACAAACCCCGGGAGGATCCCGGGTCACAAACCGGCTGCGACGTGGCCTTTCTCTCGCATGGTCCGTCTATCGCCGCGCATCGTGGCGCGAGAGGAGATCGTCATGTGCGGAATCGTGGGTTACGTCGGCAACGACGAGGCGCTACCCGTTCTGCTCGACGGGATGCGGAAGCTCGAGTACAGGGGTTATGACTCGGCCGGCATCGCGGTCATCTCGGACGGCGCCATCGAGATAGTGCGGCGGCCGGGACAGCTCCAACAGCTCGTCGACGCGATCGACGGGACGGGGCCGAGAGGTTCGCTCGGGATCGGCCACACCCGGTGGGCGACGCACGGCGCTCCGACCGAAGACAACGCCCATCCGCACCGGGATTGCACCGGCCGGATAGCGATCGTTCACAACGGGATCATCGAGAACCACGACACGTTGCGCGCCCGCCTTCAATCCGAAGGGCATGAGTTCTCGTCCGAGACGGACACCGAGGTCGCCGCGCACCTGGTCGAGTCCATCATCGCGGCGCGCGACTGCACGCTGAGAGAGGCAGTCCTCGAAGCCGTGAACGTCCTCGAGGGCGCGTTCGCGCTGGTCTGCGTGCGTGTGGACGAGCCGGACACGATCGTCGTAGCGCGCCAGGAGCCGCCGATCATCGTCGCCGCAACCGACGGCGTCGGGCTCGTCGCGTCGGACATCCCCGCGCTGCTCAACCACACTCGCGACGTCGTCCCGCTCGACAACCGTCAGGTGGCCGAGGTGCGGCCGGGCTCGGTCCGGGTGTTCGACTTCTCCGGCACGGAGGTAGAGCCCGAGCGCGTCCACGTCGGCTGGGACCTCGACGCGGCGGAAAAGGGCGGCTACGAGGACTTCATGCTGAAGGAGATCTTCGAGCAGCCCGCCGCAGTCCGGAACACCATGCGCGGCCGGGTGGACGCGCACGGACGGATAACGCTCGACGAGGTCCACTGGAGCAGCGACACGCTCAACGAGATAAACAACATCGTGATCGTGGCATGCGGGACGTCGTTCCACGCGGGCATGGCGGCCAAGCACGCGATCGAGCATTGGACGCGCGTTCCCGTGCAGCTCGATCTCGCGTCTGAGTTCCGCTACCGCGATCCGGTCCTCGACGACAAGTCGTTGGTGATCGGGATCGCACAGTCGGGCGAAACCGCCGACACGCTTGCTGCGATTCGCTTCGCAAAGGAGATGGGCGCGCGCGTCATCGCAGTCACCAACGTCGTCGGATCCTCGATCACGCGCGACGCGGATGCGGTTCTGTTCACGCACGCGGGGCCCGAGATCGGCGTCGCCGCAACCAAGACGTTCACCGCCCAGCTCGTCGCGTTGAACCTGCTCGCTCTATACCTCGCGCAAGAGCGCGAGTCGATGAGTCCCGAGAAGATCAAGGAGACGATCGAAGCGCTCGGTCAGATCCCCGAGCAGATAGAAGAGGTCCTCGCCATTCAGGGTGAGGTCCAGCGTGCGGCAAAGCGCTACGCCGATGCGACCGACGTGATCTTCATCGGACGCGGCGTGGGCATGGCAGTCGCCATGGAAGGAGCGCTCAAGCTCAAGGAGATCAGTTACATCCACGCGGAGGGCTACGCCGCCGGCGAGCTCAAGCACGGTGCGATCGCGTTGATCGAGGCCGGGGTCCCCGTCGTGGCCGTCCTCACCGGACAGGCCATGTACGACAAGATGCTCGCGAACGTCGAGGAGGTACGGGCGCGGGGGGCGGAGACGATCCTGATCGCGCCGCAGGGTGACTCCCGGGCGCGAGCGCTCGCCAACGAGCTGTTCGAGGTCCCCCCGACGAAGCCGCTCCTCACGCCGATCCTGGACACGATCCCCATGCAGCTCCTCGCGTACTTCGTCGCGAAGGAGAAGGACCTGTCCCCCGACAAGCCCCGCAATCTGGCAAAGAGCGTGACCGTCGAGTAGTAGCGTCGACCTCGTCGTATCGCCGCCCGCCGGAACCCAGCGGCAAGGTTCGCGTAGCAGCGAATCGTCTCGACGGTTCGCGGAGCAGCAAGGTTCGCGTAGCAGCGAATCGTCTCGACGATTCGCGAAATAGCCAGGGAGGCACGTACATGGGATTCATGGACAAGCTCAAGGCCACCGCGCAGGACGTCGCGAGCGAGGCCAAGCAGGCGACGGCGAAGGCGCAGACGAAGATGGAGCAGAGCCAGACGCGCAAGAAGATCGACGATCTGGCGAAGCAGCTCGGCTACCTCGTCTACAGGGAGAAGACGCAGGGCACGCCGGCCGGGGCCGACGCCGACAAGCTGGTCGCGGACATGGGCGAGCTCGAGAAGCAGCTCGAGGCGAGCCAGGCGGCGGCCGCAGCCCCGGCTACGGACGCGTCGGGCGAGTCCTCCGGGGGCGCCACGCCCTGAGGTCTCTCCTCTCTCCGGAGGAGATGGGTCGCGCCGACGAGGCGACGATCCGATCGGGCACGCCCGCCGAGGTCCTGATGGAACGGGCCGGAGCCGCGGTCGCGCGCGCCGGCATAGAAGCGCTGGGTGGTCGGTACGGCCGCCGTGCGGTGGTCG
>DATBND010000267.1:0-3242 GCA_036554505.1 Actinomycetota bacterium
TGGTAAGGCCCTCGACGACGATTGCCGATCTCATGTGTCCTCTCCTCTCGAGGCGCGCTTTCGCAATATCTCGATGGTCATGAGCGTCACGATCGACACTGCCGCCAGCGTGAGCGCGACTACGTACCCGGACGCGTCCTGCCGCTCCTCCAGAGCGCGCAACACGTAGAGCGTCGCGGTCTCGGTCTGGCCCTGGATCGCGCCGCTGACGATCAAGACCGCGCCGATCTCGCCGAGGGAGCGTGCGGCGGACAACGCGACGCCATAGGCCAACCCCCACCTGACGTTCGGCAACGTGACTCGGACGAACGTCTGGACCGGCGACGCGCCGAGCGTCTTGGCCGCCTCCTCCTCGTTCGTGCCGACCTCTTCCAAAACGGGCGCCACCGAGCGAATGACGAACGGGATGCAGACGAACATCGTCACGAGGACCATCGACGGCAACGCGAAGATGACCGAGATACCCCGGGCCGCGAAGAACGGCTCGAACCACCCCCCACGTCCGAACAGCACCACTGCCATGAGCCCCACGGTCACAGGAGAGACGGCGAGAGGCAGGTCCACCAAGCCGTAGAGGAAGCGGCGACCGGGGAAGCGGTGGCGGGTCAGAACCCACGCGACGACCACGCCCATCACCGACGTGACCGCCACCGCCTGGATGGTGATCACGACCGTGAGCCAGAACGCATGGCGCACGTCGGCGAGGCTCAGGGTGCTCGTGACCGTGCTCCACCCGGAGTCGATCACCGACCACACGATCCCGACCACCGGCGCGATCACGAGGATCCCCACGTACAGCAGCGCGGCTCCAATAAGAGACCCCTTCACGAGACGGCTGGTGCCGCCGGGCGCATGGACGGTGGCCTGCCTGCTCATCGCGCCGGCCCGAGCTGAAGAAAGCGATCGGTGACCACGACGAGGACGAACGAGATGCCGAACAGAAGCGTCGCGACAGCGGCGGCCTCGGCCGTTCGGAACTGGCTGGCCAGCTGGAAGACAAAGACCGGCGCGGTGAGGGTCTTTCCCGTCAGGTTGCCGGAGACGAGGACCACCGCGCCGAACTCGCCGAGCGCCCGCGCGAACGTCAGCAGCGTGCCGGCCACTATCGCCGGCCGCAATGCGGGGAAGACGACCTTCCGAAACGTCGTCCAGCCCCCCGCCCCCAGGACGCGCGCGGCCTCCTCCTCCGCCACGTCGAGCTCGTGCAACACCGGTTGCACGCTGCGAACGACGAACGGCAGCGTCACGAACGTGAGCGCGAGCAGGATCCCGAGGGGGGCGAAGACGATCTGTATCTCGTTGCTCTCCAGCCATCCGCCGATCGTCGAGCTCGGCCCGTACAAAGCGACGAGCATCACGCCGGTTACCAGGGTCGGAATGGCGAAGGGGAGGTCGACGATCGCGCTGAGCAGCGTCCGTCCGGGAAAGCGAAAGCGCACGAGCGCGTACGCGATCAGCGTGCCGAATACCGCGTTGAGGATCGACGCGGCCACGGCCGTCATCAGGGTCAGCTCGATCGCCGCCGTGGCTCCCGGGGTCGCCAGCGCCGATCGAAGCGAGGTCATGCCCTCGGCGAAGCCGTGCGAGACGACTGCGCCGAGGGGCAGCACTATGAACAAGCCGAGATAGATCGCTACGGTCGCGCGCAGTCCGAGCCTGCCCAGCCCAAACCGTGTGAGAGGCGCGAGCGCTCCCGCACGGGCCTCGGCCGCGTCCGCGCGCGCCGCCATCTATCCCTGCGCCTCCGCGAACGCCTCGGTGAAGATGCCCGCGTCTCCGAAGACGTCCTCGGCGAGCGCGTCCCACCCGCCGAGATCGTCGACGGTGAAGAGATCCTCGACCGGCGGGAAGCCTTCGCCACCCTTCTGCGCCTCGGCCTTGTCGGTCGAGCGCAGGAAGCCCACGGTCGTGTAGAGCTCCTTCGCCTCCTCCGAGTGGAGGTACTCGACGAACTCGTTCGCGACCTCCTCGACGCAGTGCTCCTTCGCGTTCTCGTCGATGACCGCTACGGGGTTCTCGATGAGAACGGTCGACGGCGGGATGACCATCTCGTCGTCGAGGCCGGCCTCGTTGGCGGTGAGGATCTCGTTCTCGTAGGTGATCGCGACATCGCCGTTCCCGGACTCGAAGTTCTTGATCGAGTCGCGCGCGCTCTTGTCGAGCACGGTGACGTTCTCGAAGATGCCGGCCAGGAGATCTTGGGCCCCCGCCTCGTCGCCCTCGGCGCTGCCCGCATAGCCGCGCATGGCCGCGCCGTAAGCCGCGACGATGTTCCAGCGCGCGCCGCCGCTCGACGCGGGGTCGGGCGTGAGGATCTCGAGGCCCGGCTTCGTCAGGTCGTCGAAGTCCTGCAGGCTCTCGGGGTTGCCGGGCCGGACGTCGAACACCACGAGCGACGTCGACACCATCCCGCCGTCCGGAGCATCGGTCCAGTCATGAGTGATCAGCCCTGCATCCGCGATGACGTCGACGTCGGGGCCGAGCGACGCCGCGAAGATGTCCGCCGGGTAGCCGTTGACGATGTTCTGTGACTGTGTAGTGCTGCCGCCGTACGACTCCTGGAAGATGACCTGCTGGTCGTCGTGCTCTTCCTTCCACTTGGCCTGGAAGGCCGGGATGATCTTTCCGTAGACCTCGCGCGGGGTGCTGTACGCGGCGAACGACACCGTCAGAGTCGGCGCGTCGGGATCGCAGTCGGTGCTCGCCGACGCGGTGTCGCCTCCCCCGCCGCCGCCACATGCAGATGCCGCCAGAGCGGCGAGCACGAGCAGTATCGCTAGACGTATGGACCGGTTAGACCTCATGCACAGTCTCCTTTCGACCAACTGGGACGCTGCGTGGGTCTCCGGTCGACCGGTCGACGTGCATGCGCGTGTAGGACGCTTCTCTAGGAACCCTTCAGCCGTACCTTCGTCGAGGTCTCGATGCCGACGACCTCGCCCTGGTGGATCGTTATGAGGACCGAGCCGTACTCGATGTCCCGCAACGCACGGCGAACCGCGTCGATGGTCGCCGCCTCCTGCTGGGGCGCAGGCGAGGCGGTCGTCGCGCGGGGGCCGCGGCCCTCGGACTTCCTCCTATCTTCGGAATGCACGGGCGACACTCTGCCAGGAGTGCTATAGGAGTGTCAAGTACCAAGCCTCCAGCACGACCCAGGCGTCGGGGAGGGCCATAGTGGGTAGTGGAGGGCGGTGACTGCAATGGACGAACGAGACCAACGCGACGAGCGCGACGACTACGAC
>DATBND010000354.1:0-6392 GCA_036554505.1 Actinomycetota bacterium
CACGTTCGCCGATCTCGGTCTTCCCCCAAGGGGATGGCGAGGGCGACGGCGCAACCCCCGCACCACAGCGGCCGATCTGCTCGCCAACGTATCCATCGTCCCTCCCCACTCGAGCTATCCGATGACCCGTCCCAATCAAGCAATGCGGATAGCTCGTATACCTAGCCAACTCATTAGGCGCCGGCGGCGCGCACTCGTCAACAAGGTTCGCCAACGTTTTAGCGCGGAGTTACGAAGCGCGAGAAAGCGTCAGCGCCCGGTGAAACGCGGCTCCCGCTTCTCGACCCACGCGAGGACGGCTTCCTTGGTGTCCTCGCTCGCGAAGGCGAGGGCCTGGCCGGCGGATTCGGCGTCGAGGTTCTCCTCGATCGACCGCTCGGGAGCCCGATTCAGGTTCTCCTTGATCAGCGACACGGTGCGCGGCGGAAGGGCCGCCAACCTCGAAGCGAGATCCTTGACGACCGCGTCGACCTCGTCGCGCTCGCAGAGCCGGTTGAGCAGACCCAGCTCGTGGGCCTCGTCGGCCGAGATCGTCTCACCCAGCAACGCCAGCTCCTTGGCTCGATGCAGCGGCAACGCTCGAGTCAACGCCCACGATCCGCCGAAGTCCACGACCAGACCGCGCTTGACGAAGAGCTCGGCGAAACGAGCATCGCGCGACGCGACGATCAGGTCGCACGACAGAGCGAGGTTGCATCCGGCCCCCGCGGCGATGCCGGTGACGCGCGCGATGGTGGGCTTGGGACAGGTCATGAAGGCGTGGGCAATGTCGTGGATACGGCGCATCCGATCCTTGAGCTCGAACGGTGTGCCGACCATGTTGGCGGCATCGGTGAGGTCGGCGCCGGAGCAGAACGCGTCGCCCGCCCCGGTCACGACCACGCATCGCACGTCCGGGTCGTCTGCCGTGCGCCGGAACGCCGCACCTATCTCCTCGAACATCACCCACGACATCGCATTCAGCTTCGCCGGGCGGCTGAGCGTGATCGTCGCGACGTGTCCCTCGACGGACCACTCGAGGGTTTCGTAATCGGCCATGCGGCCCTCCCGGATCGAAGTAGATCGAAGTGGATCGAGACGATCAGAATGCGTCGGGCAGGTGGCGAGCGGCGACCTGCCCGCCGCGAACGATAACGGACACGACGTCGAAACGAACATCGACGGGACCGGGTCGATGAGCGTTCATCCACGCCGCCGCGAGACGTCTGAGCCGGTTCCGTTTCGCCCAGCCGACGGCCTCGGACGGATCGCCCCACCGAGTGGTGCGCCGCGCCTTGACCTCGCAGAAGACGAGGAGGTCGTCCCGCCGCGCCACGAGATCGATCTCTCCCTCGGCGCAGCGGAAGTTGCGGTCGACGATGCGAAGCCCGGACCGTTCGAGCACGGCCGCGGCGGCGTCCTCGCCGTCCCTGCCCAGCTTCGCCCGCGCGTCCACGCGCGCGAACCTAAGTGGTCACTGCGACGATTTTCGACGGCCGCCGCGGACGAACGGCGGCGCGGCGCCTTCTAGCGCTCGAGCCCCGGAGGCTCCGGCAGGATGTCGCGCTCGGCGAGCTGCGCCAGCTCCTCGACATTGAGGTCTCGGAACGTGACTACCTTGACGTGCGACACGAAACGAGCCGGACGATGCATGTCCCACACCCACGCGTCGTTGAGCTCGACCTCGAACCACACCTTGGCGCCCTCGTGCTGCGTGTCGACGCGGACGTCGTTGGCGAGATAGAAGCGACGCTCGGTTTCGACGACGTACTTGAACATCGGGAGGACGTCCCGATACTCCTTGTAGAGCTGAAGCTCCATCTCGGCCTCGTACTTCTCGAGGTCCTCGACGCTCATCCGGTCTCCTCTTCCCAGGCCTGCTCGCACACCGGCTGCCCGTCCTGCGCGTACACCGGCTCCGACACCAAGTCTCGCGCCATTGGGGGCCTTGCGGCACCGTTTTCGGTGGGGGAATCCGGTCGTTCATCGTCGGGGAAGCCCGTCACCCCGTAGAACGACAGCCTGTGGATGGGGGAAGGCCCGTGGCGCTTGAGCGCGGCCCAGTGCTCGGCGGTCCCGTAGCCGACGTTGCTCGAGAACCCGTACTCGGGATGCTTGCGGTGGTAGCGGCGCATGGCGGCGTCGCGGTGGACCTTGGCGACGATCGATGCCGCCGCGACGTTCTTGGAGACGACGTCCGCCTTCTTCACCGCGAGGCCGGGCCACCTCAGCCGTTTCATCCGGAACGCGTCCAGCAGGACGTAGTCGGGCGTGACGGACAAGCCCTTCAAAGCCCGGCGCAACGCCTGGAGGTTGCAGCGCTGCAGACCCACGCGGTCGATCCGATCGGGGCGGACACGGACGACCGCCACCGCGACGGCGACTTCCTCGATGGCGCGCGCGAGCCGTTCGCGCTGGAGGCGGGTGCAGAGCTTCGAGTCACGCAGGCCGGGCAGCTCGGCGCCCTCGGGAAGGATCACGGCCGCCGCGACGAGCGGTCCGGCAAGGGCCCCGCGACCGACCTCGTCGACGCCCGCGACATAGCGGAACCCGGCGGCTTGTAGCCTCAGCTCCAAGATGCCGGAGGCGTCCACCGTCACGATCGAGCCCGCCTAGATCCAGCCGAAGTCGCCCGCGGGCCAGATGATGACAAAGGCCCGGCCCACGACCTTGTCCTCGTCGACGGGGCCCAGGAAACGAGAGTCCTGCGAGTTCGCGCGGTTGTCTCCCATGACGAAGATCTGACCCGCAGGAACGACGCACGTATCCCGCTCGGCATCCATGTCGAGGCGCTCGCAATCGCCGGAGGTGAGCGTCTGACTGGTCGGGTCTTTTCCATGGTTTACGTAAGGCTCGTCGACCATCTCGCCGTTGACGACCAGGTGCCGCGGGTTGCCGACGTAGCGGATCGTGTCACCGCCGACGGCGACCACGCGCTTGATGTAATCCTCCTCGGTCCCCGTCGGAAGCCCCAGGAGCTCGCGCGCGAAGTTCTTCGCATCGTCGTACCACGCCAGGTCGGGCGGTTCGGTGGCCCCGAACACACTGTTCTCGAACACGACGACGTCGCCGCGCTCGGGCCCGTGGAAGCGATAGCTCAACTTCTCGACGAGCACCCGGTCCCCCACGTGCAGCGCAGGCAGCATCGATCCCGACGGGATGTAGAAGGCCTGCAACAAGAACGTCTTGATAACGATCGCGATGACGAACGCGAGCAGGATCAGGATCGGCAGCTCGGTCAGGTACCCGACGAGCCCGCGGCGCTTCTTGCGCTTGCGTCGCGGCTCGGCCTCGTCGGGGACCGGCGCGGTCGGCGCCGTCTCCTGCGTGCGCGACGCATCGCCCTCGACGGACGTCCCGTCCGCCGGCGGAGCCGTCGTGAGCTCGGTCGTGCGATCGTCTGAGGCCATGAAGAGTCGAGGTTAGAGGAAACGAAGGCCTAGAGGGTGTCGAAGTCGCCCGGGGGCCACACGAGCAGGAACGCGTGGCCGATCACCTTGCTCTCGGAGATCGGCCCGAAGCTGCGGGAGTCGTCTGAGTTCCCGCGGTTGTCGCCCATCACGAAGATCTCGCCGTCGGGCACCTCGACCGGCCCGAAGCTCGACGTCTCCGTCCCGGGCGGAAGGTAGGGCTCGGCGAGCTCCTCCCCGTTCAGGAAGACCTTCCCTTCGCGGCCCTCGATGGTGTCTCCGCCCACCGCGATGACCCGCTTGATGAAGTCTTGGGAATCCCCCGTCGGGAACCCGAAGAGCCCCTTGATCCCGTCGACGATGTCGGTCCAGAACGGCTCGTCCTCCTCGAGCGGAACAGCAGTCGGCAGGTCCCTCTCGAAGACGACGACGTCGCCGTGACCTGCGCTCCCGAACCGGTAGCCGACCTTTTCGACGAGCACCCGGTCCCCCACCATGAGCGTCGGCTCCATCGAGGCCGACGGGATGTAGAACGCCTGGAGGACGAACGTCTTGATCAACAGCGCCACGACGAACGCGATGACGATGAGGACCGGCAGCTCCCGCCAGAACGAGCGTCGCCGCTTGTGCGGCTGCGGCTCGGAGGGGGGCTCGCTCGGCGGCACCCCCGGGGATTCAGCGGGCGGCTCGCCCGGGACGACGTCGACCGTCGCCCGGGCCGGGGCGGGGGGGCCTACCGGATCCGTCGTCGGCGGCGGCTCGGGAGGGCCGGGCGCGGACGGACGCTGGGATGCCGGATCGACGGACGAGCTCACTGCGGCTATTGCTGCCGGAGCTCTTTGACCTTGGCCTTCTTGCCGACCCGAGAACGGAGGTAGTAGAGCTTCGCTCTCCGCACGTCTCCCCTGGTCGTGACCTCGATCTTGGCGATCATCGGCGAGTGCACGGGGAACGTGCGCTCGACCCCGACTCCGAACGACACCTTTCGGACGGTGAACGTCTCGGAGAGCTGGCTGCCGCGGCGGCGGATCACGACGCCCTCGAAGACCTGGACGCGCTCCCGCTCTCCCTCGACGACGCGCACGTGAACCCTCACGGTGTCGCCCGCACGGAAGTCGGGCACGTCGTCGCGGAGATAAGGCCGCTCGACGAGATCGGTCGGGTTCATCTCCCTCTCCTTCGTTCACTCAAGTCGTGCTCGTAGCCCGGACGGGATTCGAACCCGTGATCTCCGCCTTGAGAGGGCGGCGTCCTCGGCCAACTAGACTACCGGGCCAGGTCTTACCTAAAAAGCTGGGGCGCCTGGATTCGAACCAGGACTAGCGGAACCAGAATCCGCCGGGCTGCCAGGTTACCCCACGCCCCAATGTGCTTGGCTGACTCGGGGCGAGGATACCCGCGGGCGCCCGGGGCCACCCCTCCCCTCGCTGCCGGGTGGAGCTAGGTGACGAAGTCGATCCAGTCGAAGTACTTCTCGTCCTCGCCCTTCACGATCGAGAAGTACTTCTGCTGCAGCGTCTGGGTGATCGGCCCGGGGTCGCCGATGTTGCGGCCGTCGATCTCGCGCACCGGCGTCAGCTCGGCGGCGGTCCCCGTGCAGAACATCTCCTCGGCGGTGTAGAGGTCGGCGCGCGTCAGGGCGCGCTCGAAGATGGGCATCCCGAGGTCGGCCGCGATCTCGAGGATCGTGGCTCGGGTGATGCCCGGCAGAGGGCCGGCGATCAGCGGCGGAGTCAGGATCTCCCCGTTCTTCACTACGAACAGGTTCTCGCCCGTCGCCTCGGACACGTAGCCGTCGGGGTTCAGCATGATCGCCTCGTCGAACCCCTTGTGGATCGCCTCTTGCTTGGCCATCGACGAGTTGATGTAGGCCCCCGTCACCTTCGCCTGTGGCGGGATGATGTTGGGGTCGTGGCGGCGCCACGACGAGATCGTCATGCGGACGCCGTTCTTCAGCGCGTCGTCGCCGAGGTATGCGCCCCACGCCCACACCGCGATGGCGACGTCGATCGGGTTCTGCTCCGGGTTGACGCCCATCTCGCCGCCGAACCCGCGGTAGGCGATAGGCCTCACGTAGCACGACCTCAGCCCGTTGGCGCGGATGAGGTCGTGGGTCGCGGCAATTAGCTCGTCGCACGAGTACGGGATGTCCATCATGAAGATGCGCGCGCTGCGATCCATACGCTCGAAGTGATCGCGCAGGCGGAACACGCCGGGGCCGCGCGCCGTCTCGTAACACCGGATGCCCTCGAACACGCCGGTTCCGTAATGCAACGCATGCGTGAGGACGTGGACGGTCGCGTCCTGCCACGCCACTTGCTTGCCGTTCATCCAGATGGTCTCTACGGGTGCAATCGGCATCGCGACCCTTTCCCTCTTCTGCTCCCCCAGCCGCCCCCGCGGCGAAAATCGGCGCCGAGCTTACTCTGCCAGGACTATCAAACGGGCGTCGTGCAGGCCGGCTCCTTCGACCATCCGGTCGAGGGTCTCCTGAGGTATCGGCGAGTCCACGGCGAGCCCCATCAACGCCTCGCCACCCTCGGAGTGGCGCGCGACCTGCATGTTCGCGATGTTCACGCCGGCCTGGCCGAGCTGGGTGCCGACGATCCCCACGATCCCCGGCCGATCCTCGTACCGGAAGAAGCACATGATCGGCGAGAACGCCATGTCGAGGTCGTAGCCGTACACGCGCACGAGCCGCTCGGTGTCGCGTTTGCCGACGAGTACGCCCGCGACCGATACCGTCTCTCCTTTGCACTCCGCGCGCACCTGCACGAGGTTGACGTAGTCGAGGGACTGCGAAGACTTCGACTCCTGCACCGCGATGCCGCGCTCGCGCGCGAGCAACGGAGCGTTCACGAACGTGACCGGCTCGTGCATCACCGACGAGAACGCGCCCTTCAATCCGGCAAGCGTCAGTGCGCGCGTGTCGTGCTCCGCGATCCCTCCGTGGTACTCGAAGCGAAGGCTCTCGATACCGCCACCTGCGAGCGCGACTGCGAC
>DATBND010000012.1:0-1748 GCA_036554505.1 Actinomycetota bacterium
CAAGCTCCTGATCAGGCGGAAGTACCCGGCGGTCGGCAACGTCCGGGCGAGGTCGCTCGACGCCTCCAGGTCACAGAAGAGAATTGCGCCCTCATGAGACTGAGGTTCGACTAGCTTCGCCATCCGCTCGTACATCGTCTCGTCACCGCGTGCGAGCAGAGACACGAGCCCGGGGCGCACCGCCATATAGCCCAACACGACCACGCCGACCGATGCCCCACTCTCGTCTCGGAGCGGAATGGCCAATACGTTCACGCGCGATACGGGTAGATCACTGTCGCTGTGAGGCTCGACATGGTCGAACGACGTCGCGATGGGCCGGAC
This sequence comes from Actinomycetota bacterium, assembly GCA_036554505.1. Taxonomy (GTDB): domain Bacteria; phylum Actinomycetota; class CADDZG01; order CADDZG01; family WHSQ01; genus DATBND01. The sequence continues at coordinate 325 of DATBND010000012.1, forward strand.
GAACGAACGGGACTCGATCTCGGCCAACAGCTCGCGGAACTCTTCGGGAACGGCTTCCAGGATCGCGTCGTGCGTCTGAGCATCCCCGATCACAAACGGGCCCAGGTCGGAGAGCAGTCGCCTCCCGCTGTCGGACGTCGAGAGGTGTCGCCACGACGCGCTCGTAAAGGCTTCCAGGACGTGCAACCCATAGCCGAGCTCTTCCTCCCGAGGCGAGCCGAGAAATCGCTGCACGTCGGGGGACGCCCACACGAGTCGTCCGCTGTGATCGATCAGGAACGCGGCCCACCGGAGTCTTTCGATCACCTCGGCCCAATGTGCGAGATCGGGATGCACCCGCTCGTCGATCATGCGACGTGAGCCCTCACACCTAGGGCCTACTCGCGCGCGCCCGCATGGCCGGCCCGAGCATGTGGTTTCGAGAGCATGTGCCATCGAGAGAAGATCTTCGTCAGACGTCTCCAAGCCCGGCGATCTCCGGCGATCGTCAACGCGCCGTCGGCGGCTGCGGTCGACGTCGTCGTCTTGCCGGAGGCGATGTCGGCCCACGTCCGTTCGTCGGTGGTCACGACGACTGCCGGATCTCGCGCCATGCCGTCGCTGAGCTCTATCGAGCCGTCGTCGATCGTGAAGTGGAAGGCGTCCTCGTCCACGACGTACTGGTACGCCTCGTGAACGCCCGTCGCGGCTGCCCGGTCGGCCAGCTCCGCCATTGCAACTGCAACCCAGCGCGGACGAAAGGACTCGCCCGACCGGCGTTCTCCGATGCGCCCGGCACCCCACGCGATGAGCGGTGCCATCGCCCTACTCAGATCTCGTCCGTCGTCGGTGAGCTCGTAGACCTGTCGGGCGGCGGGACGCGGAAGCTCCTTGCGCGCGATCACGCCGGCTCGTTCGAGGTCGCGCAGCCGTTCGCTGAGGAGCTTGCGGCTGATCCCCGGCAGCCCGTCCACGAGGTCGGTGAAGCGCCGGGGCCCCGGCCGCAGCTCGCGCACGATCAGCAGGGTCCAGCGGTTGCCGACCACGTCCAGCGCGCGGGCCAGGGCACAGAACTGCCGGTAGCCGTGCTCACTCATGAGTAGTCTTCCTATACTCTAGAGTATGAGAAATGAACTATACCTCCGGGCGGCGCGCGACGGTGATCGAGAGGCGAGGGCATGTCACTAGGGGAGCTCGGCGGCGTCTACGAACGCACCCGCGAGCGCATCGTCGACCTCGTTGCCGGCCGCGACGGGATTGACGGATCGATCGTCGTTCCCGCGTGCCCGCAGTGGTCGGTCCACGACCTGATCGCTCATCTCGCCGGCACCTGTGCCGACATACTGGGAGGAAACATCGCAGGGGCCACAACGCTCCCGTGGACGACGGCGCAGGTAGAGAAGCGCCGGGACCGGCGATTGCGCGACGTCATCGCAGAATGGTCG
>DATBND010000133.1:0-5181 GCA_036554505.1 Actinomycetota bacterium
CGTTCTCGAGCGGCATAGACACGGGCTCGTTCGGTGAGATCCAGGGCGCGCCGGCCGAGATGATCGCGCGTGCCCAGTCCGGCTTCCGCAAGATCGCGGCGTTACCGATGCCGACGATCGCCGCGGTCAAGGGCCACGCGCTGGGGGCGGGTCTGCAGCTCGCGCTCGCGTGCGACCTACGAGTGATGGCGCGCGACGCGTCGCTGGGCTTGCTGGAGGCCAAGTACGGGCTCGTGCCGGATCTCGGCGGGACGCAGCGCTTGCCCGCGTTGATAGGGCCGGGCCGCGCCAAGAAGATGATCTGGCTCGCCGAGCGGATCGATGGTGAGGAGGCCGGCCGGATCGGCCTCGCCGAGATCGTCGTCGACGGGACGGAGGTCGACGCGTCCGCCCACGAGCTCGCGACGCGTATCGCGAGCGCGCCTCCGCTCGTGGTCGGGGAGGTGAAGCGTCTCGTCGACATTGCCGGTCGCGCCGCGCTGAGCGAAGGTATGGACGAAGAGGCTGCGTCGCAGATGAAGATGTTCGCGTCGGCCGACTTCGGCGAGGCGATCACGGCGTTCGTCGAACGGCGCGCACCCGCCTACACGGGAACCTGAGCCTGCAATCCTTCGCGTCGATTTTTTCGCGTCAATGGCCGTCGGCGCCCGCCGAAGGATGCGAGGATGTCGCCGATGAAGAGAACCCGAGCGGGCGTGTTCTCGCTGATCGCGCTCGCGCTCGTGCTGGGAGCGGCGGCGCTTCCGATGGCTTTCGGCGGGCCCGGCCCCCACATGCGACCGTCCTCGTGGACGGCACGGCAAGAGCTCGACGTCGATCCAGTCGTCCGCCACTCGAAGATGCAGGGACGGGACGCGACCCTGAAGACGATCGCCAGGCGATTCGTCGCGAGGAACTCTGAACGCTTCGAACACGTCCCGAGGGACGGCCTTGCCTCGCAGCGCGGGCCATCGCGTCCGACGTCGACGAACGCGATGCCCGGTCCGCTCCGTGTCTTCGACGGCATCTCCAACAAGTCGTTCCTCGCTCCTCCCGACCCGACGGGCGATATCTCGCCGACGCAATACATGCAGGCGGTCAACGGAGACGACGGCGCGGTCGTCGCAGTCTTCGACAGGTCGGGGGAGGCCATCGCGCCCCCCTTCCTGATGGAGAAGCTGTGGAAGAAGAAATCCTTCTGCGGCAAGAACGGCCAGGGTGACCCGATCGTGCAGTACGACCAGATGGCGGATCGCTGGATCGTCACGCAATTCGCCTTCATCATCGGGGACGAGCCGCACGGGCCGTATTACGAGTGCGTCGCGGTGTCATCGACCTCCGATGCGACAGGCACCTATTACCCGTACAGCTTCCTGATCGCCAAGGACGAGCTCCCGGACTACCCGAAGTTCGGCGTGTGGCACGACGGCTACTACATGAGCCTGCACCTCTTCGGAGGCAACGGCAGCTTCTTCTCCGGTCAGGGCATCATCGCTTTCGATCGCGAGAGCATGCTCTTGGGCGAGGAGGCGCGCGGGTTCGCGTTCTTCGTCAACAAGAAGCACTTCGGCTTGTTGCCGGCCGACGCCCAGGGCCCGACCCCGCCCCCGCCGGGCTCGCCCGAATACCTCGTCGTATTGCGCGACGACGACGTGGTCGACAAGGTCAAGAACGACAGCGTCCTTCTGTACGAGTTCAAGGTGAACTGGAACCGGCCTCACAGGTCGGAGATCACCGGCCCCCGCAAGATGCGCGCCGACCCATTCGACTCGACGGTGTGCGCACAGCTCTTCTCGTGCCTCAGGCAGAAGGGGTCCGACATGCTGCTCGACGCGCTGGGTGCAGCGGAGGGCTACGGCGCGTTCCAGATGTATCCGCTCGCGTACCGCAACTACGGCACCCACGAGAGCCTGACCCTCAACCACTCCGTAAAGGTCAACGACAGGACGAACCGATCCGGGGTCAACTGGTTCGAGATCCGTGACCCGGGCCCCGGAGCGGTCATCTATCAGGAGGGCACGCACTCTCCGGACAAGAAAGCGCGCTGGGTGGCGAGCCTCGGGATGGACGGGCAGGGCAACATGGCGATGGGCTACGCGATCACGTCCAAGCGCATCTTCCCCTCGATCGCCTACGCGGGACGACTCGCGACGGATCCGCTCGGAACGATGGCACAGGGCGAGCAGATCATGATGGCCGGACGCGGAGCCCAAAAAGGGGCCACCCGCTGGGGTGACTACACGTCGATATCAATCGACCCGCTCGACGACTGCACGTTCTGGTACGTGAACGAGTACTACGCGAAGAGCAGCTTGGCGAAGTGGCGCACGGCGATCGGTACGTTCAGGTTCCCGCAGTGCGGCGGCCCGACCTCGTCACCCACCTCGAGCCAGTCGGCCACGGTGAGCACGCAGCCGACGCCGACTTCCTGATCGGTTTCCCTAACCCCTGAGCAGTCGCTGGCGGCGGTTCGTGGTCTGCGCGTCGACGGTCCTTTGCGACGCAAGAGCGGTGTGGCCCAGGACGTCGTGAGCCCGGCGCGCGATGACCTCCGCAGTCTCGCTCAAGGGCGCGGCGCAGAACGGGCACTTTGAGTTGGAGGCGTACAGAAGGTGGTTGCAGCGACTGCAAAAGGCGATCGGCATTCTCGTTCCCCCCGTATCCGTCGGCTGAAGCTTCGATACCCAGGGCGGGCCCCGGACTAACGGGCGATCACGACGCCTTTTTGCGACTTTTGGTTGCCTTGGTGGTCTTCTTCTTGCTCGCCTTCTTCCGCGTAGTCTTCGTGGCCTTCTTGCGTCCGCTCGCCGCGCCCTTCTTGGCCGCCTCGACTGACTGCTTCAGGGCCTCCATGAGGTCGACCACCCCGGCAGGCTGCTCCTCGGGCTCCTCGGACACGGTGATCTCCTTGCCCTCGACCTTCTTCTTGGCGAGCTTCTTGATGGCGCCTCGGTACTCGTCTTTGAAACGCTCCGGCTCGAACGCACCGGAGAGCTGCTCGACGAGGTTGCGCGCCATCTTCTTCTCGTTGTCGTTGAGCCGGGGCGTCGACTTCAGCTCGTCGAACTTCGGCGCGCGGATCTCGTCCGGCCAGTGCATGGTCTCGAGCACGAACACGCCGTCGCTCAGTCGCAGCGTCGCGAGGTGCTCCTTCTCGCGCAGGGTGATCTTGCCGATCGCTATCTGTCCCGTGTCCTCGAGCGCGTGCGCAAGCAAACGATAGGCCTTCTCGCCCCCGGAATCCGGGACGACGTAATAGGACTTGTTGAAGTACATCGGGTCGATCTCGTCGTAAGCGACGAACGAATCGATGTCGACCGCCTTGACGGAGTCGACTCCCGCCGCGTCGAGCTCGTCGTCGGTGAACACGACGTACTTGCCCTTCGAGTACTCGTATCCGCGGACGAGATCGTCCCACTCGACCTCGTGACCTTTGTTGCAGACACGCTTGTTGTGAACGCGCTCGCCGTCCTTCTCGTGCAGCAAATGGAAGTGGACGGTCTTGTCCTCGGTCGCTCCGTAGAGCTTCACGGGGATGCTGATCAACCCGAACGTTATGGCGCCCTTCCAGATCGGTCTCATTCCACCGGCCTACCCGCTCGGTTAGGTGCGAAACGCGCCCGTTCTCGCGGAGACGAATCCCGCATAGCGGGCGGCATGTCCCTCAGAACGTCAGCCCAGTCTGGCGGCAGCCGCGTCGGCACGCTCGCGGGCGCGGTCCGCGTTGCGCCGGGCGACCTCGGCTTCGTGCGCGGCGGCCTCGGCGTGCTTGCGAGCAAGCTCGGCGGCCTTTTCGAGCTCGCGCGCCTCGGCCTCCTTCTCTTCCGCGGCCGCCGCCAGCTCGTCGGCCTTCTCGCGCGCCCTCGATGTCGCCTTGGACGCCGGCGGCGCCGTCCACGAAGCCGCGTCGGACCAGTCCATGCCGGCGAAACCCGACGGGCTGAGCTCGCGGGTCAGCGTGCCGGTGCGGAGCAGCTCGACCTCCTCGTCGGTCGCTCCCGCCTGGAACGTCTGCGTCACCTTCTCGAGCGTTCCCCCCGTCGGCGCGTGGCCGCTATCGCGAAGGATCGACTCGGCGTGCTTGACGAGCCGCGCCAGGAGACGCCGGCGCTTCTCCCCCACCTCCCGGAGGGCCGCGCCGGACGCGTCCGCGAGATCGTCGCGCAGCGCGAGCAGCTCCTTGACGTCGTCGGAGTGCCGGCGCGCGACCTGATTGACGGCCCACGCCGCGACCGTGGGCTTCTTCAGCGTCTTGACCGCCCGTGCCGCGTCGTCGTCCCCCGCGGCCTTCAGCTTCGCTGCGATCTCGTCGCGGGCGCGCGTGAAGTCGCTGAGAGAGGCCTCGTACAGATGATCCGCAACCTCTGGCGCCATCCCCTACAGGCTACGTCCACGTAAACGTTCAATTGACTGGGTTCCGGACACGCGCTATGCAAAGAACAGGCATTCGAACGAGGGGTGGGGAGGATCACGTGGATTTCGTCGAGGGTCTGACAACCTTCCTGGGCGGAGTGGGCGGAACGGTTGTCCTGCTGATGCCAGGTTACATCCTTAGCCGAGCGCTTCGGCGCGGAGTCCGCGTACCCGATGCAACCGATCTGATTTTCGTGGCGACGACTGCCATCGGCGGGCTCATCACCCACATCCTCTTCCTTCCGTGGACCCTTGCCCTAGCCAGAGAGATCACGCTCGTTTTCAACACGTGGGCAGACAAGCTCAACGCGATCAACGCATCGGTTGCAAAGGGGGAAATTTCCCGCGTTGCGCTCCCCGACCTCCCTTACGCTGAGATTGCATTGTGGACTTTCATAGTGCTCATCGTGGCTCCCGCGATCTTGGGTTCGGCCATCGCCTTTGCGGCAGCTCGATTCAGTGGTCCGTGGCAAGGGATAACGGATCGCCTTGGTCTGACCCCTAGCCTTCGTCCAGAACGAGCGTGGACGTGGACGTTCAGCAAGCTGTACGACGCGAATCTAGGGGCCTGGGTTCGTGTTCGCATGAAGGACGAGGACAAGGTCTACATCGGGCAGTTCGGTGATCAATCGATGGCCTCGTCTGATCCCGCGAACCCCGACATCTACTTCCAGAGCTTCATCGTTGCCGATGCCACAGGAAAACCGGTATCGGAGGTGGCCGCCCCCAACAAGGGTCTATGGATTGCAGGCGGCGAAATTGTATCTTTGGAGTTCTTCTAGAAGGAGA
>DATBND010000038.1:0-5428 GCA_036554505.1 Actinomycetota bacterium
CGCCGAAGGCCGTCCGGTCGGAGACCCCGGCACCTTCTACGTAGAACCACCCGACAACGAATACAGCCGGGCGAACTGGGTGATGGGGCGCGGCCTCGACGTCGAGGACGACTACGTCGACGCGGAGGCGACGTGCCGCCAGTACACGGGCGCGGGATGGGAGGTCGAGCAGGGCCCCGATCTGATCGCGGACGGCACTGCGATCCTCGGAGTCTCCGCGCGCCTCGTGTGGAAGGGCGACCGTGGGTTCACCGCCTCGGCCGTATGCCGCGCGACGCTCGTCGACGAGGACGGGGCCCCGGTGTGGGAGGGCAGCGAGCGGGTCCTGCCTCTGTGGCGCCCCAGCGAGCTGAGGGACTACCCGTATCACGCCGACGTCGTCGTGCCGACCGGCGGGGACCCCATCGAGGGCGGTCGACCGGGCGAGTTCGACTGCGAGACGCGTTAGGCGAGCCCCAGGAGCGCGGGTGGCGGTCGAGGATAGGCTGAGCGAGCCCGGCCGCGCTCCCGAAGGACTCGCTGTGACGACGACTCAGTTCCGCACGTGTCCGTTGTGCGAGGCGACGTGCGGCCTGTCGATCGCGATGACCGACGGCCGCATCGATTCGATAAGGGGCGATGCCGACGACGTCTTCAGCCGCGGCTACATCTGCCCCAAGGGCACCGCGGTGAAGCACCTGCACGAGGACCCCGATCGTCTACGCGCGCCGCTGGTCCGCGACGGAGACGCGCTGCGCGAGGCCGGATGGGAGGAGGCGTTCCGCGCGGTCGAGCGCGGCTTGCGCGCAGTCGTCGACGGCGGCGGCAAGGACGCGGTCGCGCTCTACGCGGGGAACCCCACGGTACACAGCCTGTCGGCCAGCGTGATGCTGCCGATGGTGATCAAGGCGTTCGGCTCGAAGAACTTCTACTCGGCCGCGACCGTCGACCAGATGCCGAAGCACGTCTCGTCCGGGCTCATGTTCGGAAGCCCGACACTGATCCCCGTTCCGGACATCGATCGCACTCATTACCTGCTCGTCGTCGGCGCGAACCCGTGGGTGTCCAACGGGAGCCTGGCGACCGCCCCGGACGTCCGCGGCCGCCAGCAGGCGATCTCGCGGCGGGGCGGCAAGGTCGTCGTCGTCGATCCGCGCCGCACCGAGACCGCGGCAGGGGCGGACGAGCACGTCTTCGTCCGGCCGGGCTCGGACGTGTTCTTCCTCCTCGCGATCGCGCAGACGCTTTTCGCCGACGGCCTCGTCGGGCTCGACCATCTCGGTCCTCACGTGGCCGGCGTGGACGAAGTGCGCGCGCTGGTCGAGCCGTTCGCGCCGGATGCGGTTGCCTCTCGCACGGGAATAGACGCTGAAGTAACGCGCCGCATCGCGCGCGAGCTCGCCCACGCCGAGTCGGCGTGCGTGTACGACCGTGTGGGCGCGCACCAGCAGGAGTTCGGCACGCTCACGTCGTGGGCGAGTGACGTCGTCAACGCGCTGACCGGCAACCTCGACCGGCCGGGCGGGCGGATGTTCCCGCTCGCGGCGCATGCTGCGCCCGATCCCGATGCGCCGCGGGGCCGCGGCTGGCGCGTCGGCCGCTTCCACAGCCGGGTCAAGGGCTATCCGGAGGCGTTCGGGCAGCTGCCGGTTGCGACGTTGGCCGACGAGATCGAGACGCCTGGCGAAGCACGCGTGGCGGGCTCGGCCGGCGCGCCGACTTCACAGGTGCGCGCGCTCCTGACCATCGCAGGGAACCCTGTGCTCTCGACGCCGAATGGAAGGAGGCTCGCGCGCGCGATCGAGTCGCTCGACTTCATGGTCGCGATCGATCCCTACGTGAACGAGACGACGCGGCTCGCCGACGTGATACTTCCGCCCACGCCGTTGCTGGCGCGGCACCACTACGACTTCTCCTTCTACGGCCTCGCGGTCCGCAACGTCGCGAACTACAGCCCGCCGAGCGTCGCCGCGGAGGGTCCCGACGAATGGGAGATACTGTCCCGGCTCGCGCTCGTCGCGATGGGCCAGGACGTGATGGGCGACCCCGCGACGGTGCCCGCGCTGGGGCTCTCGTTCCTGATCGACAAGGCGGTCGGGCCACAGGGATCGCTCGCGGGGCACGCCATGCACGAGGTCATGGCCGCGCTGGAGGGCCGCGAGCCCGTACAGCAGATCCTCGACTTCCGCCTTCGCGCCGGTCCTTACGGCGATCGCTTCGGCGATCGCCCGGACGGCCTGTCGCTTGCGAAGCTCGAGCAGAATCCCCACGGGATCGACCTCGGCCCGCTCATGCCGCGTCTGCCCAACGCGCTGCGGACCTCCTCGGGCAAGGTCGAGCTCGCGCCGCACGAGATCGTCTCGGACGTGGCGCGCGCGGTGCGGGAGCTGGACGCGCCGGCGCCGGACGTGGTTCTGATCGGCCGGCGGCAGGTGCGCTCGAACAACTCGTGGATGCACAACGTGCCGACGATGATGCGCGGCAGCAACCGCTGCACGTTGCTGGTGAGCCCCGCCGATGCGGCTCGGTTCGGCCTTGCGGAGGGAGCCACCGCGTGCATACGGTCCCGCACAGGTGCGGTCGAGGCGCCGGTCGAGATCAGCGACGAGGTCATGCCGGGGGTCGTCAGCCTTCCGCACGGATGGGGGCACGGCCTGCCGGGCGTGCGGCTCGGCGTCGCGCGCGCCAACGCCGGCGTCTCGTCCAACGACCTCGCGGACGAGGGCGCGATCGATCCGCTCTCGGGCAACGCCGTGCTCAACGCGATCCCCGTCACGATCGAGCCGGCCCGCGCGGGCGAGGGCCGCGCGTCGGTGGAGGAGCCTGCCCCCGTTTGATCCCCGGCGGCGCTCATCCGTCGAGAACCATCCGTCGAGCGTTAGCGTCTCACTCAGGATCAAGGAGGTCGGGGTGAGGCGGTGGGGCATCGTTCTCGTAGTCGTCGCTCTAGCGACGGGTGCGTTCGCGCCCAACGCTCGAGTCGCGCCCCTTCAAGAGCCCCGGCGAGGCGGGACGTTGCGCATCGGGGTGCTCGATCCGTTCGGGTTCACCGACGCCTTCGACCCGACCGGCGAGTACCACTACTCGGCGTGGGGGATCTACTCGAACCTCTTGCTCCGCACGCTCGTGACCTACGAGCACGTCGAAGGGCCGGAGGGAGCGGTGGTCGTCCCGGACCTCGCCACCGATCTTCCGGAGCCAACCGACGACGGCAAGACGTACACGTTCGAGCTGAAGGAGGGGGTCCGGTTCGGGCCGCCCCTGGATCGCCCGATCACATCCCACGACGTCGAGTACGCGTTCGAGCGCATCGGCACGCAGGAGCTGTCCGCGCAGTACCGCTTCTATTACGACCCCCTGATCGCGGGGATGCACGACTTCATTCGTGAGAGGTCGGACGACATCGAGGGCATCGAGACGCCGGACGATCGCACGATCGTCTTCCACCTGACGCGCCCGTCGGGTGACTTCCTCAATCGTCTGTCGATGCCGGCGACTGCGCCCATCCCGGAGGAGGTTGCGCGTTGCTCGAAGAAGCCCGGGGCCTACGGGCGGTTCGTGATCGCGTCCGGGCCGTACATGCTCGAGGGGTCCGAGGACCTTGTGTGGGACCAGGGTTGCCGGGCCATGGACCCGATCTCCGGATTCGATCCGGACAAGCGGATGGAGCTCGTGCGCAATCCCAGCTACGACCCCGCCACCGACAGCCCCGAGGTCAGGGCCAACTACGTCGACGGCGTGCTGTTCCAGACGTACGAGACAGGGCGAAGGATCTTTCGACGGATCGAGTCGGGACGGCTCGAGTCGTCCACCTATCCACCACCCTCGAAGGTGATCGCGAGGTATCGCTCGAACCCGCAGCTCGACGCGACGCTGCGAAGCAGCCCTCTCGACCGGACCTGGTACCTGTCGATGAACCTGACCCAGCCTCCGTTCGACGACGTCCACGTTCGGAAGGCCGTCAACCTGGCGATGGACAAGGCCGCGATCCGGGACGAGTGGGGCGGCCGGATAAGGGCCGACATCGCGACGCACATCCTTCCACCCAACGTCACGGCGGGGCACCCGGACGCGTCGGAATACGACCCGTACCCCTCGCGCGATCACGGTGGTGACCTGAAAGCCGCGCGGGAGGAGATGAGACAGTCCGACTACGACGCCGACCACGACGGCCGGTGCGACGCACGCGCATGCCGTCGCGTCCTGACCTTCACTCGGAACTACGCGCCCTATAGCGAGATCGACGACGTCGTGGCGCGCAGCCTCCGTCCATTGGGGATCACGCTCGACGTCGAGGAGAGGGCCGACTTCTATACGCCCGTCATGACGGTTTCGAGGAACATCCCCTTCGCGCTGGGCGGGGGGTGGGCGAAGGACTATCCGGACGCTCAGACCTACGTGCCCTGGCTCTTCAGCTCGCAGAGGCTTCTGTGCCATGGGAACGTGAACTACTCGCTTGTGGGCGCGACGCTCGAGACCAAGCGTGAGTGCGGTGCCGAGGGGAGCTTCCGGGACCTGCCGAACGTCGACTATCGGATCCGCGCGTGCCGGCCCCTTCGGGGGAACGAGCGCACGCAGTGCTGGGTCGACCTCGACAAGCATCTGATGGAGAACGTCGTGCCGTGGATCCCCTATCTCTGGGAGCGGGCCGTGCGTCTCGTCGGCCCGACGGTCACCAAGTACGAGCACGACCAGTTCTCCGGCAGCCCGGCCTACGCCCACATGGCGGTCGATCCGTCCCGGCAGCGCGACTGAATCGAAACTTTCGCCGCGCGTCGTTTCGTTACACGGCTTCGGGGAACAACGTTTCGAGAAGGTTGAACCACAACCTTCGGGGGTCACTTCCGGAGTCCGACTTTCCCAATACATCTCGCAGTCTTTCCGCGCTCATTTCGCGCGGGGAAAAGGGGGCACTCTTGTCTCAGCTAGGGAGCGACTTGCAAGCGCAGCAAGGCGACGGTTTGATGGTCCAACAAGCGCAGGAGAAGGCGCAGGAGGTGGCGGGCCAGGCGCGCGACGCGGCTTCGCAGGCGAAGGACAAGGCCGAGAGCGTGTTCAAGAGGCAGGTCGACGAGCGCACGAGCCAGACCGGGATCGCGCTCCACTCGACCGCCCAGGACCTTCGCACGGTCGGCCAGGAGCTTCGCAATCAGGGCAAGGACACCCCGGCCAAGGTCGCCGAGCAGATCGCGGACCGCGGTGAGCAGCTGGCCGGCTATCTCAGGACGAACGACGCGGGTCGCATCCTGCAGGACGTCGAGGACTTCGCCCGGCGCCAGCCGTGGGCGGTCATCGCGGGAGGGATGGTCCTCGGCTTCGTCGCGTCGCGCTTCTTGAAGTCGTCGAGCCAGCGACGGTACGGCTCGAACGGATCGAGCTCGTTCGGCCAGGGCGCGGCGCCGAGCCGCGCGATCGACACGTCGGATCTCGCTCACACGAGCACGCGGTC
>DATBND010000043.1:0-8685 GCA_036554505.1 Actinomycetota bacterium
TATCCGTTACGAAAGCCCACCGGCCGGACGCGGGGGAGGTTCCCGCGTCCTACCCCTCGATGTTCGTCTTCGGGCTCAAGTCTCTTCTCGGGTCCGTGCCCCCCGTGGAGAGCTTCCGTATCGACCAGGCTTTGGTGGGTGCGTTCTTCACGCCATCCGTGTTGGGCCTCTACGTGGTCGCCTTTGGTTACACCAACCTCCCCGGGTTCATTGCGAAGGGCATTGGCGGCATCGCCTATCCACACGTCGCCGAGAACCGCTCCTTTCGCTCGGTGTGGCGGTTCTTCTTCCTCAGCCTCTTGATCTCCGCTCCACTCGCGGTCGTCTTTGCGAGCCTCGCCTCGTTCCTGTTGCCTCTTCTCTTCGGGGAGTCGTTCAATCGAGCGATTCCTCTCGTCGGGATCCTGTTCATCGAGAACGTCCTGACGAGTGGGCGACGCGTCCTCTCCGACGGGATGCGGGGAGTGGGCGCGCCCGGCGCGGGAACGGTGTCCGAGCTCGCGTACCTCGTTCTTCTCGTGATCCTCGTCCCCGTCATGACACCGCTCGGGGTTCGCGGGTTCGTCGCTGCAATGGCGGTGGCAGCCGCTGGAAGCTTGATCTTGATGATCATGCTGACGCTTCGTCAATCTCGTCGCACGAAGAACGCCTGATCAACGTTTCGTCGAGCGTAGGATCACGCCCCATGGCACTCACGACGTGCGAAGTATCTTCGTCCGGGGCAGCTCGATGATCGATCCCGTAGGGGCCCTGCTGATCGTGTCGATCGCGTTGGTCACGCCGGTCGTTCTCGTCGGGGTCTTCGGGATCCGCCGGGTGGCTTTCGGAATGCTGCTCGTGGCGGCCTTCACGGTGTCCATGAACAATCTCCGCCCGACGGGGTTCATGACCGTGAGCGACGTCGCTCTGCTGGGGGCGCTTCCGTTGGTGATCGGCCGGCGTTCCGCGGAACACCGGAATAGCTGGGCGATCGCGGGGGCGGCCGGCGTGATCACCCTCGGCGGGTTGATCGGTACGTTCTTCTCCGACGACTCGACCGAGAGCCTGCTCGGGGCGGCACGTTTCGTGGGGGCCTCGATCCTGATCGCCCTCCTCTTCGCCCGCTGGCAGCCGGACCGACGATCCCTCCGCACGCTGGCCTGGGCAACGGTGTTGGGGACGACGGTAAACGCGCTGATCGGAATCCTCTTCATACGCACGTATTACGGCCGAGCCCAGGGATTGAGCTTCCAGTCGAACCACTTGGGGATCGCCTGCCTGCTCGCAGCCGGCGCGGCCCTCGCTCTCGCGGTCAGCTCTGGCAACGTGCGACGGTGGAGCGCAATCGGATGTGGATTGGTGCTGAGTGGCGGGGTGGTGGTCAGTGGCTCGCGCGCGGCCTTGGTCGGTCTCGCGTTTTTGGGCGTTGCGGCACTCGTCGTCAGTCGAGATCGACGCCTCATACGGCTTGCGGCCGTCGGGACCGTCGGCGTCGCCGTTGCGCTACAAGCAGGTCTCATCCAGCTCCCGGACGAGAATGCGATCTCCAGGCTGCTCGACCCCGAATCGAGCACGGTCGTCTTTGCAGACACGGTTCGAGACACGTTGCGCGACCAATCCGTAGCGCGCATCAAGCAATACCCCTTGACGGGAACGGGCTTCGAGGACGCTCTCGAGGCACACAGCCTCTACATACAGACATGGGCAACGGCAGGGGTCGTCGGGCTCTTCGGGGTCGCATGGTTGGCGGTGATCGGCCTCCGCATGCTGCGCTGGAGCTATCGAAAGGATCGATTCGTCTCGGCTCTCGCCGTCACGTACGTAGCCTTCATGGTCTGCGCGATCGAGTCGAACAACATGTGGGATCGCTTCATCTGGTTGCATCTCATCCTCGTCGCCGCCGCCACCGACCACGCTATGGCTGTGGCCGCGGTCTCCGACGAAGAGGCGATCGGGCAGGAAGCGACCGCCCTCCCACGGCGGCGAGGGAGACCCTACGGAGAGCTCGGCCGCGCCACCTAACAGCCAACCGTTCAGTCGCGACGAATCGCCGCAAGCGCGAACTTGTTGCCCCAACGCGCCAGGATCGCGTTGCCCCCACGCCAGCCCCCCCGTGCGATCGCCAGCACGCCGCGGCGGCTCAGCGTACGCATCGCCCAACCGGGCTCGTGCCGGTAGAACATCGCGTAACGACGCATCCCCACGACCTCGTAGCCCTTGGCGCGGAGCTCGTCCGCAACGTCTTGCGGGTCCATCCGAGCGACCACGTTGCCGGCTTCTTCGACGGATACCGACAAGTGGACCCGCACTGCCAGCGTCGTGAGAGCCGCGCGGGCCGGCTCCGTCACCGACACCGCCTTCCTCGCAACGCGCGCCATCTCTCGCAAACCGATCTTCGGGTCGACCAGGTGGTGCAAGCCGTCGTGGACGTAAACGACGTCCATGCTGCGCGGTTCAAACGGAAGCTGTTCGACGTCGGCGACGACGGGCGTCAGCGTCACCCCGTGACGGGCCGCGCGCTCCCTCGCGCGCTTCATCGCTCCGATCGAGATGTCTGAGACGATGACGTTCGCGCCCGTCCTGGCAAGGAACTCGGCGTCCATCCCCGATCCGCCACAGACCGACAGGACGGTCGCGTCGGGCAACAGGTGCTCGATGCCTTTCACGCTTCGCGCGAACTTCTGCTCCATGAGCCATCCGTACAGGCGAGCATTCGAGCGCGGTCGTTCGATCTCGAACTCTTCGTCGACATCTTCGTCGTAGAACCCGATCTGTTCGTTCTTGACCGCATCGCCCTCCGCGCCGGCGAGCAGGATGGGGATCCCGTCCTCCACGGGGTAACGAGCGGCGCACGCCCGACAGGCCAGCCCCGAGTCGAGCTCCTCGAGCTCTCCGTGACAGGCCGGGCATCGAAGAAGGGTCAGTAGATCGAATTGCCCACCCCCGCCGGCGCGGCTGTCGATCGTGCCGGGCGAGGTGCCAATGCCTCGTCGCGTCTCGTGATGCACGCGCGCGGCCCCCAGTGCCTGTACGTAGATGGCGGCGTAGGCCTCTACGTCGAATCGCTCCTCCGCTAGTTGGCGCGCGGCACGCGCCATCCCTGCACGCGTGCTCGTATCTTCGAGCAACTCGACTACCGCGTCGACCAGCGCGGCCGCGTCCCGTGGCGGGACCAGCCGTCCGACCACCCCGTCCACGACGGCCTCGTGCACTGCCGCGACGTCCGTCGCCACGACCGGGACGCCGCACGACATCGCCTCCAACGCCGTGGTCGTGGTCCCTTCCGACCGGGGCAACGAGGTAATCAGCTTCAGATCGAAGACGGGATACACGCGCTCGACGTCCGGCCGATCCCCCAGGAAGAGGATTCGATCGCGCGCAGGAGAATCTCGGGCAGCCTCTCGCAAGCGCTCCTCGTAGCGCTGGTGCGTCTGGTAGCTCGACCCGACGATCACGAACCACGTGTCGGGTGCTCTGGCGATGATCCTTCCTGCCGCTTCGATGAAGAGCTCGAGCCCCTTCTGTGGATTGAGGTTCGCCACCGTCCCTACGACGTGCGCATCGAGCGGTATCCCTAGCGCGCGGCGCCCTTCCTCACGGTGCGAGTCGGACGGGCGGAACTCGTTCGTGGCCACGGGGGGGAAGTACGTAAACCACGGGACTTGGGGTGGCTTCCGAAAATGCAAGTCCACGAGGGACCGTCCGTCGAACAGGATGGCATCCGCCATCCGCGCGACGACGAGTCCCATCGAGCGCCGCAACGCGGCCGGCGGGCGGGAGTCCACTATCTGCCACAGGACCGGTATGCCGGCGCGGCGCGCCGCGAACGCGCCCGGCGGATTGACAAGACCCCCTATCTGCACGAAATCGACGTCCTGCTGTCGGATCAACGCTTCGAGCCTCGATACGTCGTCCTTCAGCGACGACAGGTAACGGATCTGCGTGCGAGGGTCGGGGACGGCGCGCAATCTATGAAGCGGGAGCTCGAACACGTCGACCCCCGCGGCGCGGAGCCGCTCGGCGGCATTGCCCGGCTCGTCGGGCAATGCCACCATCTGGTTTATCCCCTTGTCCCTCAAGGGGCCGTGAAGGCGGAGGACCTCGTTGTGAGGTCCTCCGAAGATCGGGAAGTGGATGACGTCGAGAACATTCACTCTGACGGAGACCTCTCGCTAGCTCGTGGTCGGAGATACGAGGGAGCGGCCGTCCGACGCACGACCTCTGCTCACGACCGCGTCGACGAAAGCCTCGCTGCGCGCGAGACCTCGATCCTCGGTGAGATTGGTCCGAGCGTATTCGAGGCCCGCTGCCGCCAGAGTCTGCGACAGAGTCGCGTCCCCGAGCAGGCGACCGAGAGCGTCCACCCCTGCACGCGGATCCTCCGCCGCAACGACGAGACCGCCTCCCGAACGCTCGACCTCGCGAGCCGTCGTCCCGTCCGCCACGGCTGCGGCCAGGACCGGCCGTTCGGCGAGGAAATAAGACGTGAGCTTGCTCGGCAGAGACATGTCCTTCACGCTTCCACGCTCGTTGACGAGCAAGACGTCGGCGGCCGCCAGCGCGTTCGCATAGTCGACGCCATACCGAGATTCGATGAAGCGAACGTTCGGCAGATCCTGCGCCGAGCGCTCGAGATCGGGCCGCTGGTTACCGTCGCCCATCAGCACGAATTGGATCTCGGGACGCGTGTCTCGAACGAGACGCGCCATCTCGATGACGTTGTGCAGGCCCTGCTTCAAACCCATGTTGCCGGCGTGCAGCACGACACTGTCCGTCTCCGCCCAACCGAGCTCGCGGCGCGCGTCGAGCTTCGACTTCGTCGCCATCGGCATCTGCGACCAGTTCGGGAGGAAGTGGACGGTCGTGTCCGACGCCACCGCATCTTCGACGTACGCCCGAAATCCCTCGCTCACGATCGCGATCGCCGAGGCTTTTCGGAGGATGCCGAATTCGATCCGCGTGGTGATCCGCGCGACTCGCCCCCCTCCACCGGCGATCCCGCTCTGTTCGGCGGCTGCGCCCGTCACGTCCTGCACGATCAGCCCGAGAGGCGCTCGAACACGCGCCGCATAGAGCGCTGCAGCAGCTCCCCCGCCCAGGTTGGGTATCACGCCCACCACCGCGTCGAAACGCCGGCCCACGCGAGCGGTTACCGCCGACGCCGCGAACGTTGCCTCGTACAAGCCTCTCCGTATGGCGGTCTGTCGCGCCGGCACGTACATTCGGCAACGTCTGACGGTTACGCCGTCGACGCGCTCGGTCACATGGAGCCGTCGCTCGTAGCCAGGAAAGACGCGCCAATGCGGGTAGTGAGGCATGCCCACGACGCAGGTGACGGAAGCCCCCTTTCCCGCAAGGTGCCGCGCGATAGCCGTCGAATAAGGGGCGATCCCCGTCTGCTCGGGCCAGTAGTAGATGCCGACGAAGAGGATCCGCTTTCCCTCCCAGTCGATGGCCGCGTCGCTCATCGAGGCGTCCAGCGCTCTACGTTGGCCTGGTACATCTCCGTCAGGATGCGCTGAACGTCGTATTCAAGATCCCAGCCGGGGTAGTGCTCGTGGAACTTGGAGTTGTCGCCGATCCACCAGATGTGGTCGCCCACCCGGTTGCTCGGGTTGTAGGTCCACGCCAGCTCCTCGCCCGCGATCTCCTGGCTCGCTTGTATCGCCTCGTGCACGGATGCGTTGCTGAACCTGCCGCCGCCGATGTTGTACACCTCGCCGGCGCGCGGCTCTTCATAGAAGTGGTGGAAGGCGCGGATCAGATCGTTGCTGTGGATCGCATCGCGCACCTGCTTGCCTTTGTATCCGAAGACCGTGTAGGGCGTCCTCGTCATGGTGCAGCGCATGACGTAGCCCAAGAATCCGTGAAGCTCCGTCGCGGAGTGTTGGGGGCCCGTCAACGTCCCACCGCGAAAACAAGCGGTAGGCATGTCGAAGTACCGCCCGTACTCCTGCACCAGCAGGTCGGCCGCCGCTTTCGACGCGCCGAAAAGGCTGTGGAGGCAACTGTCGATCGACATGTCTTCCCTGATACCGGAGAAATACGAGTGACCCGGCGGCAATTCGAACCGCGTCTCCAGCTCCACGAGGGGGAGCTCATTGGGCCTGTCTCCGTACACCTTGTTGGTCGACGTGAAGATGAACACAGCCTCCGGGCAGTGCCGGCGCGTCGCTTCGAGAGCGTTCAACGTCCCCGCGGCATTGATGTCGAAATCCGTCAAAGGCTCTTTGGCGGCCCAGTCGTGCGATGGCTGGGCGGCGGTATGGATCACCAAGGCGACGGCGGATCCGTAGCGCTCGAAGATTCGGTTCATCGCTGCGCGGTCGCGCACGTCTACGTCGTGATGCTCGTAGCGCGCGTCGAGGTCGCGTTTCAACTCGCCGACCTTCCAGCTGGTCGAGGCCTCGTCGCCGAAGAACACCCGGCGCATGTCGTTGTCGATCCCGGCCACGTCGAGACCAAGGCCGGCGAAGTAGGTCGCGGCTTCCGAGCCGATGAGCCCACCGGAGCCCGTGACGATGCAGACGCTCATGGTCAGCCCCTTGCCTTGGTCGAACCCTGGAGGAACTTGCTCTGTCGAGTACGGTCATATGGCCCTGGCGAGCCATTCTCGCGTTGTCCTACGTCGACCGTGACGGGCGTCCGCAGCAGGTACTCACGCTAGGCTCGACACCGGCGGATGAGCCCTCGCAACCATAGCGACCACGGGGGACCGATGGCCAGTCGTGTCGATCTACGAGAGTACGCGGCGCCGTGCGCGTGGTGGACCATGGAGGTCAACCAGAGGATGGGCGCGCAGGTCGCGCGCCTAAGTCTCGACGCCGGGCGTACACCTTCGCAACTGTCGCTGGCGAACGCGATCACGGGACTGGCCACCGGCGTGGGTGTCGTCCTACTCGGGAGCACCGGCTGGGGGGCCGCGCTCGTGGGGCTCGTCGGATGGCAGCTTGCGTACTCGCTCGACTGCGCGGACGGACAGCTCGCACGCGCTCTGGGAAAGGCGTCTCCCCTGGGCGGCGTCATCGATTCCGTCGCGGATTTCCTGAGTCAGACCGCCCTGCTGCTCGCGGTTCTCTGGGGCGCTCATCAATCCGTCGCCGGCGGCCTCGATCCTGTCGTTTCGGCGGGGCTCTTCGGGATGTGGATCATGTCCCCGTACTACGCGGGCGTGATGCACGACACCGTCGCGCAACAGCCGGTATCAGGGTGGTCGCCCCGGAACGTGTTCCGCCAGCTCCGCGACTACGGCTTACACGTAGCGGTGTTGATGGCGGCGATGGCCATCCGTCCCGAATGGATGATCTTCGACCTGATCTTCGTCGGTTCTCTGAACTTGCTGGTGCTGCTTCGGACGCTGGTGATCGCGGCCCGCGCGGACTAAGGCGCGCGTGCCGCTATTCCGAGGGCTCTTTGGACGCAGCAGCAAGAGAGCGCGCCTTCCGCCACTTGCGGTAGCTCGACGGCAAGCGCGCGAGGAGCCAGACGGGCCGCCACAGATATGCGAGCGGCAATCCCATCTCCGGTCGACCCCGATAGCGCACCCACGCCCTCATGAAATCGCGTGACGGGAACAGCTTGATGCGGATCAGTCGGGCCTTTGCTCGAAGCCCCCGCGTACGCGCGAGCGATTCCAGGCCGAGGGCCAACGGGCCGTCCGGTCCCGATGCCCGGATCAATACCTCGGGATTGGCCGCGTACGGCAGCGCAAGCTGCGTTGCCAGGTCGCGGCCGGCCGCGGACAGACGTAAGCCGGCGGCGAACGCGCCGACCGCGGAGAGCGCGGTAGCAATTTGGGTGGCCTCGGCCCATACGCCCGGCGAGAAGATCGCCACCGCCCGGCCGAGGTCCTCTAGTGGACGGCTCCAGCGGCCACCGTGGGCGGCGGCGTGAACGGCCGCGTGAAACGCCAATCCCGCGTCATCGAGGACGCGGACGTCCCTGCCGCCGATCTCGAGTGACGCGCTGTGACGCCAGAGCACGCGCCACGGCTCCGACGGGCTCGCGCCCACTCCCTGCAGGGTGTGGTGCAGGTCGACGATCGCCTCGTCCCGCGACCGCGCCCAGGCTTGAGCGTCCCCCCGAGCCGCTCCAAGGGGGCTCTTGCTAAAGCCGAGCTCGGCGAGGGCGCGCTCGGCCGCACCGACGGCGGCCGGCGGAACGAGCACGTCGCAGTCCTTGTACGGGCGCTCCCAGGGCTCGTCGTAGAGACGCGTCGCGAACGACGCCCCCTTGAGCACGATGAGTGGGATCCCTCGACGGTCGAAGTCGCCGGCGACCTCCGCGCAGATCCTGTCGACGGCCTGCGAGGGGAGCCCCCCTGCCAGGGCTCGTGAGCGCAGATCGAGGCGTCGGATTGCACGGGACATGGCCGGCGAGACACCTTCCATGCGGCGAAACTACCCTGCAACCGCAGGTCGGCGGCTTGTAAGGGCCCGCGGCTCGCTTCGCTTGGCGTCGGAGCAGCAATCCAAGCCGAGCCGATATCGGGAAAGGATGTTTGGTCAGCCGCTTGCCGAGGCAAACTTGGCAGGGTAGAGTTTGGAAGTCGTAGCCAGGCGATGAACGAAGACGGACCTCAGAGGGGGGAAAATTTTGGCCACAATGACCCAGGACATCAAGAGGAAGGTCGCCCTCTGGGTGGCGATTCTCGCTATCGCGGTCGCAGCCGCGTTGGCCTTCTCGCAGTCGATGAGCGGTTCCACG
>DATBND010000063.1:0-13442 GCA_036554505.1 Actinomycetota bacterium
GCTCATCCGGTTGCCCGGGCTCCGTTGTTGCGCACCTTCACGTTGTGGAGCGGCACCGCCTGTGCGCCGAGCTCGTACTTGTAGCGCTCGGGGCCTCGGAGGAAGTCGAATCTGCGGACGCCACGCGCGATGGCCGACTTGATCAGCTCGCTGACCAAGACGAAGCCGGGCGAGATACTCGCAGCGTCGCTCTCGAAGGCGGAGTTGTAGAGATAGAAGACGCCGTCCCGCTCGAAGCTGAACGTCGACGCGATCGCGCGATCGCCGACCTCGAGGAAGTCCATGCGCAGCCATCCGAGCGGCATGAAGGCATGAGCGATCCGCTCGAAGAAGGTGGCTATCTCGGGGCGCATGAAGTGTCCCTTGTAGCCCTCCGCGCCGCGGTGCATCTCGACGAAGATCTCGAGATCCCGCTCCAGCGACTCTTCGGTCGTGGTGCGGAAGACCGCGTCCGGGTAATCGCGGCCGAGTCGCCGGCGTTTCCGGCGAAGCTCGTGTCGCTGCTTGGAGCGCAGTCCCTCGACGTACTCGTCCCAGTCGCCCGGAAGGGGCAGGACCGCGGAGGTCTCCTCCTGGTCGAGCTTGAACTCGAACCCCTGCCGGTCGGCATGGTCCACCAGGAACTCGGCGAACCCGAACGGCACGGGCATGTTGTGGGCATCGAGCTCGTCCCATGCGACCGGCTGGCCGTCGAACCAACCGACCAGGCTCTCGGCGACGTCGTCGCGGTCCTCGAGGGAGCAGATCGGCCCCAGATAGTCCGTGAGGTCGATGCCACCGACGAAGCGGAAGAAGTTCCGGCCCTCGACCTCCTTGAGGTACATGGGCACGATCGCCCTGATCTCGGCATCGCGGCGCATCGTCAGGAAGTAGAGCTGCTTTCCGGCGCCGAACTCCTCCCACCACAGCCGGTTCCACTCGGGCGTGGCGAAGATGTGGCTGTCGGGGTCGTGCTCGAGGAGCTCGCGCCAGTCCGGGAGGCCGAAGCATCGCTCGGTGCAGTCGAGATCGATCTCGAAGGCCATGGTCGTCGTCACAGTAGTCGCATCCTCCCCAGACACCGGCGCCCGAATCCCGCGCTCTAGCTGCTTGAACGCGATCCGGGCCCCTCTGATTCCAGGGGGCGCGAACGGGGCCGGGCGCGAACGGGCCCGCCCCTTCGGTTACGCCGCGATCGTCGAGACGATCGCGGGGGTAGCCGGGTTACGCCGCGATCGTCAGAGGGAATTGCCTCCGGCGCCGTAGGCGACGGCGGTTCGACCCTCGGCGGAGCCGTGGCGATCGCGGGGGTTCCTAGGGCGGGCTCGTTGTTGAACCTGTACAGGTCGGGTGCTCGAAGGCTATGAGGCCTGAACCACCTTCGTCGCCGCGGACCGAGTTGCCTTGGCGTTGGCCCGCACGGCCTTGCCGACACTCGTCGCCGCAGCCTTCACCTGGCTGCGAGCGGCCTTGGTCTGCGCGGCCGCCTGCTTGGTCGAGCCGGAGGCGTTGGCGCGCACGGCCTTCGTGAGGCTCGTGGTGGCCGCCTTGACCTGCGTGCGTGCGGTCTTGGTCTGCGCTACCGCCTGCTTGCTCGGCGCGGAGTTCCTGACCTTCGTCGAGATCGTGCGGCCCCGCTTCACGAAGTCCGTGTAGAGCTTCGTCGTGGTCTTGCGGTCGGCGACCTTCGTCACGTTCATCGCCTTCTCCATGGCGAAGTCACCGACGCCGACCACTGCGTAGAGCAGCTCCTGCGTCTTGGCCATCTTCTTCACCTCCTTCGTGGTCCTAGGGTTTTCGTCGGGTCACGAGATGACGGGATGTCGGAGGCTCGCCGGGCCCCGTCGGCACTGAGGCAGCCGAGGCTCGACGCCGGGTGGGGGTGAAGAGGGTCGCTCCGAAATCCCGTCAAACCTTTGTCGCTACATCTAGCTCTCCTCGACTGCCGGGAGATCGTGGGATTCCCCGGTTATCTCCTGGATCGAGGCGGCCCGTTCGTGCGGCTCGCGGTTCGATTCCACGTAGGACCGGTAGTGGTCGATGAGGACCTGCTTCTGGAGCTCGCTCAGCGACTCGTCCTTCAGGATCTCGGAGACGAGGTCCGAACGGCGGTCCTCATCGAGGATCCCGGCCCGGACGTAGAGCGTCTCGGCCGATATCCGCAGCGCCTTCGCGATGGCCTGGAGGATCTCCGCCGACGGTTTGCGCAGGCCCCGCTCGATCTGGGAGAGGTAGGGGTTCGAGATGCCGGCCAGGTCCGACAGCTTGCGCAGGGAGAGCCGCGCGCTGCGCCGTTGGTCCCGTATGAAGGAGCCCAGCTCGGAGAGCTTCATGCGTCCGCTCGCCATTCCTCGTCACCCCTCGACCATCGGTCGGCGCCGGGTGCCCCGGCCTCTTCGCTAACAGTTATATCTCTTTTGCATAACAGTTGCAAGCAGCCGGAACCGGTCCACGCGCGCGCGACCCGCTCTCCGTCCCGCTAGCTCGACCCCCGCGATCGTCTGGACAATGGCGGCGTAGCAGCGAACGAGCGCGGCGCTAGCGCCACCCCCGCGCTAGCGCCACCCCCGCGATCGTCTCGACGATCGCGGCGTAACAAAAGGTCCGAATTGCCCAAAGCTCGGCCTGTGCAGAGAGGGACCTACCGAGTATTCTGGCTACATAGCGCGTTTGCGGCGCTACTCAGAGCAGGTCCTGGCGAGGCGGCGGAGAAACCTACCGTGATGCAGAATCAGCCAACATCTTCCAGAGGCTGGACGCGGGTCGTGACCGCCGTCGAGCTGGCGCTCGCCATCGGGCTTGCCCTCGCTCTGACGGGTTTCTCCGTCGTCGCCACTCGCTCGGCGATGTGGGAACCGTCCCCGAGCCCGGCCCAGCCGGTCGACCCCGGCCGCCAGTTGCGCCCGCGGGCGATCACGCTGCCGGTCGCCAACTCTGCCCCGGACAAGAAGGTGACGGACCCCCGGCCCGGACGTCAGGACCACCGGTCCCGGCCCGCCCCGGCTCCCGCAGCGCCGGTGTCCGACGCCGCGGTGGCGGTCGTGGCCGCACCCCCGCCGGCGGAGCCTCCCGCCCCGCGTGACCGTCCGCGGCCCAAGGCCAAGCCCGAGGCAAACGAGGACGAGGTCGACGAAGGGTCCGTCCCGGCAGAGCCGGTGCCCGCCGACGAACAGCCGAGCGATACGGGCGACGGCGAGGGCGATTCGGACGAGTCCGAGGTTCACGACGACGACGCCGACGACGGCGACTATCACGAGGGTGACGAGACCGAAGCCCAGGACGGCTCCGACGAAGACGCCGACGCCGACGCCGACAAAGGCAACAACGGGCGCGGCGACCCCCACGAAGAGGGAGCACGGCAACCCCCATGACGAGGGCGAGACCGGGGATCCTCACGACGACGACCACGCAAAGGGCAACGACGAGACGACCCACGACGAGTCGAACCGCCGTGAGGACGACTCCGAAAACGACGCGGCGCGAAAAGAGGAGCCGGCGGACGAGTCCGAGGTTCGCCCGGCAGGAGAGCCGAGCTAGAAGGTCTTGCCGCGTCTAGGCGAGAGCGGCGCCGGGATCGGCCGTGTAGCGCCTCACGATCTCCGCCTGGAGCGCGTCGATCACCTCGTGCACGTTGCGGCGCCGCTCGGACACGCGACGTTCGTGCTCTCCGAGCGAGGCGATGATCCCCCGAAGCTCCTCGGTGGCAAGCGTTGGGATACGCGCGAGCGTCTGCTCCCCGACTATCTCCTCGACGCGCCGACGCGGCACGTCCGCGTTCCGGGGGATCGAGAAGTCCGGAGCGCGATTGGGCAGCGACAGGTCACCGCTGGAACGGACCCCTGCATCCTTCGAGAGGATCTGAGGGAGCCGCGAGACCAGATCCCCCCCGGAGTCGTCACCGCCGCCGGCGCGCCGCTCGAGCTCGGCGCTCAGGATGTCGATGCGGGCCTGGCAGAGGCGGCGCTCGAACGACAGCTCGAGCTCGCCCTCGCGGCATTCCTCGCGCATGGCGCGCAGCTCGGCGAGGTCCTTATCGGCAAGACCGTCGAGGTAGCCGGGATCGCGTATCCGCTCGACCAGCCGGCGCTTCTGCTCCACCATCGGGACAATGTACCGCGCCGCCTAGGCGAGCCCGAGAATCTCCCGCGCGACCGCGGGAGTCGCGACCTGGCGCCCCCCGGCCGCCGCCGCTGCGGCCACGCGCTCGACGAGCTGGCGATTGGAGCGGGCGGGCTCTCCCGGCCCGAGGTAGCGCACGTCCTCGAAGCCGGTGCGCACGTGACCGCCGCTCGCGATGGCGGCGAGAGCTACGGCTTCGTGGGCCCGGCCTATGCCCGTCGCGCTCCACGACGCGCCGGCCGGCAGGTGCCCGCGCAGGAAGTCGACCGCGTCGGGCCAGGCGGGCATTGCTCCCGGCACGCCGAGCACGAAATCGAAATGACGATGGTGCTCGTCGCCGGCGGCGCGACAGAGGCGCTCGGCCGCATCGATCATCCCGGCCTCGAAGATCTCGAACTCCGGAACGATCCCAAGCCTGCGCATGCGCTCGTAGAAGCGCGCGACGAGGGGGGCCGGGTTCGAGAAGACGTCGTCTCCGAAGTTCACCGTGCCGGTCGTGAGAGATGCCATCTCCGGGCGTAGCTCCAGCGGCGCGATGCGATCCTCCGCCGTGTCGTTCACCGCGCCGCCGCTCGTGAACTGCACGATCAAGTCGCTCGCGCCTCTGATCGCGTCCATCCCGCTCTCAAAGGCGCCGACGTCCATGGTCGGACGCCCTGCCGAGTCACGCACGTGCAGGTGGTAGATCGACGCGCCAGCCTCCGCGCAGTCCGCCGCGTCCCGGGCCAGATCCTCCGGCGTCACGGGCAGGTTCGGCTGTTGCTCGAGCGTTAGCTCGGCCCCCACGCCGGCGACGGTGATGATGAGCGGATCCACGACTGCAACCTAGACTGAGCGTGTGAGAGGAGTCGAGGACTACCTCGAGGAGATCAAGAGGCTCGAGGAGGACGGCGACCGCATCACCGCTACCGTGATCGCGCGCACGCTCGACGTGTCGTTGCCGTCTGCGTCGGAGATGCTGAAGCGCCTTGCCGCCGAGGGCTACCTCACGCGCGAGAAGGGCGGGAACATCCTTCTGACTCCGGAGGGCCGCCGGCTTGCGCACACGATGCTGCGGCGGCACCGCCTGGTCGAGTGCCTCCTGGTGCAGAAGCTCGGGATGAGCTGGCACGAGGTGCACGGCGAAGCGCACAAGATCGAACACGCGATCTCGCCGCGCGTCGAGGAGGCAATGGCGAAGGCGCTCGACTATCCCGACTATTGCCCGCACGGCCATCCCATCTGCCCCATCGACCTCCGCCAGCTCCGGCGGCTGAGCGAGCTCGAGCCCGGCGAGAGCGGGGTCGTCGCGCAGATCTCGGAGGTGCAGGAGGAGGTGCTCCCTTACCTGGACCAGCTCGGGATCCGGCCGGGCACCGAGCTGTCGGTGAAGGACGCGGCTCCCCTCGAGGGGCCGATGACCGTGGAGACGCCGGAGGGCCCGACCGCAATCGGGCGCGAGCTTGCGATGCTGGTGCGCGTCGGCGCGCCGCCCGAGGAATAGCGCGCGTCTATTCGCCCAGGTGCTCGGCGGCCACTCGTTTCGGAACGACCATCCGCCACGCGTCGGTCACGATCTCTCGCATCTCGTCTTCGTCGATCGCGTCGAGCCTGACGACGACCCAGTTGTAGTGCTGGTCCGATGGTTTCGGCATCAGGAACTTCGACGGCTCGGCTGCGATGAGAGCGTCACGCTCCTCTTTCGGGAAGGCGAAGCCCATCATCGTCTCGTCGCGCGAGAACGCGAGGTAGACGATCCGGCCGACGCGGAACTTCACGTGATCGCGGACGAGGGCCTCGTAGCTCCTCGGCAGGGTCAGCGCCAGCTCCCGCACCTGCTCGATGGAGACCATCCGTCGAGCCCTACAACCCCAACGTGCGGCCGATGATCTCTTTCATGATCTCGGACGTGCCGCCACCGATCGGGCCGAGGCGGGAGTCGCGCCACGCGCGCTGGGCCGGAAACTCCATCATGTAGCCGTAGCCCCCGTGCACCTGCACGCACTCGTCCGCGACGTGGAACGCCACCTCGCTCGTGTACAGCTTCGCCATGGCCACCTCGCGTATCGGGTTCTCCCCGGCGACGTAGAGGCGCAGCGCCCGATACGTGAGCGCGCGGCCCGCGGCGATGCGCGTCGCCATGTCGGCGAAGCGATGGCGCCACACCTGGAACTTGCCGACCGGCCGGCCGAACGCGCCCCGCTCCAACGCGTAAGCCTTGGCGAGGTCGTAGGTGCGCTGCGCGCCGGCGACCTGGGCAAGCGCCATGATCAGCCGCTCCCACGCGAAGTTCTGCATGATCGCGTAGAAGCCCTTGCCGGCCTCGCCGAGCAGATTGTCATTGGGGACCCTGACGTCGGAGAACGACAGCTCGCCGGTGTGGCCCGTCCTCCATCCGAGCATCGGGATGCGGCGCGCCTCGAAGCCGGGCGTCCCGGCCTCGACCACGAACAACGAGATCCCGTCGTGGCCGGCGTCGGGGTCGGTCTTGGCCGCCACGACGACGTAGTCCGCCCACGACCCGTTCGTGATGAACATCTTCGAGCCGTTGATCACCCAGTCGTCGCCGGAGCGCACCGCGCTGGTCTTTATCCCCGCAACGTCGGAGCCCGCGTCGGGCTCCGTAACCCCGAGCGCGCTGACCAGCCGGCCCTCGATGGCCGGACGAAGCCACCGCTCGTGCTGCTCGCGGTTGCCGAAGCTGAAGACGTAGAGGCTCCCGAGGTCCTTGTGCGCTCCAAGCGACGCGGCCACGCCTCCCGACGCGCAACGCGTGATCTCCTCGGTGACGACGGCGTCGGCGACGACGTCGGGGCCCGAGCCTCCGATGTCCTCGGGATACTTGGCCCCGAAGAAGCCGAGCGCGCCGACGCGCTCGAAGATCTCTCGGGGAAACGCCTCCTTGTCCTCCCATTCCTGCGCGTGAGGGAAGAGCTCCTTGTCGACGAACGCTCGCACCGCGGCGCGTAGCTCGTCGTGCTCCGGGGAGAAGAGGTCGGGGTAGTCGACGGAGCTCACAGGCCCTCCATCCGGCCGATGACCTCGCGCATGACCTCGTCGGTGCCGCCCCCGATGCGGATCAACCTGGTGTCTCGCCACGCGCGCTGGATCGGGAACTCCATCGCGTAGCCGTAGCCCCCGAAGATCTGCACCGCCTTGTCGACGACCTTCCACGCGACCTCGCCGGTCAGAAGCTTCGCCATGGAGATCTGCTGCACCGGGTACTCGCCCCGGCCCACTCTGACCGCGGCGTCGTAGACGAGCTGCTGAGCGGCCTCGACCTCTGTGATCATCTCCGCGAGAGCGTGCCGGATGACCTGGTGCTTGCCGATGGGCCGGCCGAAGGTCTCGCGCTGCCCTGCGTATGCGAGGGCGGCGTCGAACGCGCGCCTTGCTCCGGCGATGGCTCCGGCCGCGCCGATGAGACGCTCGCCCTGGAGCTCCCACGAGATGTTGTAGAAGCCCTCGCCCTCCTTCCCGAGGAGCGCGTCGTCGGGGACGAACATGTCGGTGAAGGTGATCTCGGCGGTGTCGCTCGAGTGCATACCGACCTTGTCGAGCGTCCGGGCGACCTCGTATCCCTCCGTGTCGGTGTCCACGACGAACAGCGAGATGCCCTGGTGCCCGGCGTCGCGGTCGGTCTTGGCGACGAGCGTCATCGCGTGGGCCCGGCGGCCGTTCGTGATGAAGGTCTTCCTGCCGTTGACGACCCAGCCGCCGTCGACTTTCGTCGCGGTCGTCTGGATGTTGGCGACGTCCGAGCCCGCGTCGGGCTCCGTGATCCCAAGGCAGAAGATCTTCTCGCCACGGATAGCCGGCTCGAGGTAGCGCTTCTTCTGGTCGTCGTTCCCGAACTTGTACAGCGGGGGCACCGCCATGTCGGTTTGCACGGCAACCGCCATCGCGACGCCGCCGGAGTTGCAGCGCGTCATCTCCTCTGCCAGCACGATGTTGCAGAGGTAGTCGCCACCGCCACCGCCGTGCTCCTCCGGATATGCGAGGCCGAGATAGCCGAGCTCGCCCATGCGCGTGAACACCCAGTCCGGGAAGTCCTTCGCCGCCTCCCACTCGGGCGCGTGCGGGGCGAGCTCGTTCTCCACGAAGGCCCGGATGCTGGTCCTGAGCTCATCGTGCTCCGGCTGGAACGGCCATTTGCTCTTGCGTCCCGCCGAGCCGGCCCGCGTCGTAGACACGACTACTCTCCCAAAAGGGCCCGGCCGATGATCATCTTCTGGATCTCGGACGTGCCCCCGCCGATCGAGATCAGCTTGGCGTCGCGCATCGCGCGCTCGATCGCGAATTCCTTGATGTAGCCGTAGCCGCCGAATACCTGCGTCGCCTCGATGGCGTTTTTCATGGCGGCCTCGGCAACGAAGTACTTCGCCACGCTCGCCTCGACCTGGTGCGGCAGGCCCTCCTGCTTCATCCACGCGGCGCGATAGAGGACGAGGCGAGCGGCGTCGAGGTACGCCTTCATCTCCGCGATCTTGTGCTGGATCGCCTGATGCTTGGCGATCGGCTTGCCGAACGCCTTGCGCTCTCTCGCGTAGTCGATCGCGGCGTCCAGCGATGCCTTCATGCCCCCGATCGAGCTCGCGATCATCACCGTCCGCTCCCAGTCGAAGCATTCGAACGCGACCTGCCACAGCGCCGCGCCCTCGTCACCCAGCATGGCCGACGCATGGACCCGGCAGTCGTCGAAATGCAGAAGCGACAACGGAGAGGAGCGCGTCCCCATCTTGTCGAGATCGCGCCCGACCGAGAAGCCGGGGTTGTCCTTCTCGACGATGAACGCGCTCACGCCTTGGCCGGGCCCTGCCCCCGGGTCGGTCACCGCGATGACGATGACGCTGTCTGCGATCGAGCCGTTCGTTATGAAGATCTTTGAGCCGTTGATGACCCACTCGTCGCCCTCGCGCCGGGCCGAGCACTTGATGCCCGCGGCGTCGGAGCCGGCCTCTGGCTCGGTTATCGCCATCGCGCCGATGTGCTCGCCGGAGCACAGCTTGGGCAGATACCGCCGTTTCTGGTCGTCCGTGCCGTGGAGCCAGATCGGGACGGTGCCGATCGTGACGTGGGCTCCGACGGACAGCCCGAGCCCCGCGTCGTGGCCGCCCTCGGCAAGCGCCTCGAGCCCCAGGCAAGTCGTGACGATGTCGGCGCCCGAGCCTCCGTGCTCCTCCGGAATCGGGAGCCCGAGCAGGCCGAACTCGCCGAGCGCGTCCCACACGTCTCTGTCGAAGCGGCCGGCGACGTCTCGTTCGCCCGCCCCGGGCTCGACCACGCGCGCCGCGAAGTCCTTGACCGATTTGTAGAACGCGAGCTGCTCTTCCGTGTGCCTGAAGTCCACGCCGCCACGATAGCCGCTTCGGCCTTGACCAAACCGTGAACCCGTCGAGAGAACTCACCCAACCGGGCGGCAGGAACCGGCCGCGATTACGCCAATACTGTCGATCGGACGGCATCAGTGGGGAGCCAAAGGAGCGGACGATGACGAGACGACTAACCCTTTTCCTGATAGTGATCGCGCTCGTTATCCCCGCGGCGAGCCCGCCGGCCGCGGCCCAGGTCGTTCCCGGCGTTGGTGGATTCGCGTGTGAGTTCAACGCGTCGCAGTGGCCGGGCGGGACGGGGTTCTACGCCACGTGTGGCGCAGGAACTCTGCCCAACGAGGGAACGGCGTGGGGGCTGTGGTCGAACGGCTCGTCGAGCATCCTCTGCAACCCCCTGTGCACGGCGCAGGCAGAGTTCCACTACGACCCATCGATCTGTCCGTTGCAAGGCGCCCCTCCCGCGGTCACCACCGGCACCGGGACGCTCGTGCTCAACGGCTCTTACGAGGTCGACTTCGCCTGGTTGCTCGCGGGCACTGCGTTCGTCATTACGCAATACGACGGAAGCGGCGTGATCGGAGGCACCGGATCCTTCATCCCGGCACCCCCATGGGCGACGTGCTCATATCCCTACTCGCAGACGGCGCACGTCACCGCCACGATCGCGCGCTAAGTCCGCTCGCCCCGCGAGCGTCCAGATGCTCGCGTGGTATTTCAATCCTCGTCGAGTGCCTCGGCGAGCTGCATCTGCAGCACGGCGGCTCCCGCCTCGACCGCGAACCAGAAGATCCGGCGCACGCCGCCGAGCTCGCGCCACGAGAACAACGTCGCGACGGCGTCGCCGGCGTCGGACAGCGCCGCGGCCTCGAGCCAGCCGCGCGTCCGGCCGCCGGAATCGGCGGCCTTGGCCAGGCCGAGACCGAGCGCGATGTCGCGCACGGCCATGCCCCGCAGCGCCATCGTGGACGGCAGCGATTCGCCCTCCTCTCCCGTCCACGAGCGAACGACCTTGCGCGGTGCAACGAACATCGCGACGCCCAGACCGGCGCGCAGCGCGCCCATGAATCGTGCGACGTCGACGTCCTCGAGCTCCATGTCACCCACTTGCATCGTCCAACGCCCTCCTTATCAGCTCACGATCGTGCGGCCACGCGAAGTCGAGGCCGTCCAGATCCTCCGTTGTTACCCATTTGAATGCGGCGACGTCGTCCGCCGGAGTCGGATCGCCGGACACGAGCGTCGCCCTGAAGCCGAGCGCGAGGACGTAGTCACCCTCCGGGCCGTACGTGTGCGGGACGATCGAGATGCACTCTTTGAGCCCCGTCTCGATCTCGACGGACAGCTCCTCGCGCACCTCGCGTCGAAGGCCCTCGATCGGGTCCTCGCCCGGCCGGAGGAAACCCCCCGGCACGTCGAACTTCCCCTTCTCGGGCTCGCGCGCTCGCTGGGTCACGAGCGCCCGGCCGTCGTGCACGATCGCGGCACCGGCGGTCGGGGACGCGTCGCGGTACCAGGTCCGGCCACACGAAGGGCAGTCGAGGCCGCCGTCGTCGTCGCCGTTCTCGCGCAGCTTGGTCGCGCACGAGGGGCAGAAATCGAACGGCTTCATCGCTCGCGCGAGGGGGCCGCGCGCTTGCCACGCTCGGCCTCTTCGTAACGGGCGAGGACGAAGAGCAGGTCGGAGACGCGGTTGAGATAGCGAAGGATCTCCGGATCGGGGACGAGGCCCGCTCTGTCCATTGCGACGGCCTGGCGCTCGGCTCGCCGGATCGTGGACCTGGCGAGATCCAGCCCGGCCGAGCCGGCCGTCTCTCCGGGAAGCACGAACTCGGCCGGCAGTGGATGCTCGGCTATGAGCGCGTCGATCTCGCCTTCTGCGCGAATGGTCATCTCGGACGTCACCTTGGACACGCCGGGCTCCAGCTTCGACTGGTTGTTCTCCGCCGTGGCGAGCTGCGCGCCGACGACGAACATCTCCCGCTGGAGCCGCACGACGATCTCGTGCACTCGATCGACCAACCCGCCGGCGCGCGCGACGCCCAATGCCGAGACGGTCTCGTCGAGCGTGCCGTAGACCTCGGTTCGAACGTGATCCTTGGGCACGCGCCCGCCGTAGAGGAGTCCCGTCGTCCCGTCGTCGCCCTTCTTCGTGTAGATCCTCATCGCAACGAAGATGCCGGGCCCACCACCGCGTAGCGGAACGGGAGTCCGGCCACTAGTGGTGGTGGCCGGCGTGCCCTCCAGGCATCGCGACGTTCATCAACGGGAGTGAGATCCGCTTGGGGGCGCGGGGGACCGGAGGGAGGAGGTTCACGATCTCCTTGGCCGTGCGGTCGAGCGCCTGCGCGACCTCGCTGTCGGGCTCTTGCAGGACGATCGGCGCGCCGTTGTCCGCGAGCTCACGGAGCTGTGGGTCGATGGGGATCTCGCCGACGAGCGGGACGCCGAGCCGGTTCGCGAGGCTCTTACCGCCGCCCTCTCCGAAGATGCGGTACTCCTTGCCGTCGTCGCCGCGGAAGAACGACATGTTCTCGACGACGCCCGCGACCCGCAGGCCGGTCTTCTCGGCCATGAACCCGGCGCGTTGCGCGACCTTCTCGGCAACGGCTTGAGGCGTCGTCACGATCACCATCGACGCGCCCGGGAGGAACTGGGCTATCGAGATCGACACGTCCCCGGTGCCCGGCGGCAAGTCGACGAGGAGGTAATCGGGCTCGTCCCAGTGCACGTCCGAGAGGAACTGCTGGAGCGCCTTGTGCAACATCGGCCCCCGCCACACGACGGGGTTGTCCTCGGTGGTGAAGAGGCCGATCGACACGACCTTCACGCCGAACATCTCCGGCGGCATGATCATGTCGCCCACGACAGTCGGTCGCTCGTGGATGCCGAGCATGCGCGGGATCGAGAACCCCCACACGTCGGCGTCGAGCAGCCCGACGCGATGACCCTGCTTGGCCAGGGAGGCAGCGAGGTTCACCGTGGTGGTCGACTTGCCGACCCCGCCCTTGCCCGAGCCGATCGCGATCACCTGCGTGGACGAATCGCTGCGGGCGAAGGGCGACGTCCCCTCGGACCGCAGGCTGCCGGTCAACGCCTGACGCTCCTCCTCCGTCATAGAGGTGAGCTCGACGTCGACGTCCTCGATGTCCGGATAACGCTCCTTGAGCTTGGCCGGGATGACGTCGGTGAAATACGACTTGAGCGGGCACCCGGGGATCGTGAGCGCGATCAACACCGATACCCGGCCACCGTCGACCGCGATGTTGCGCACCATGTTCAGCTCGTTGAGCCCGCGGTGCAGCTCGGGGTCCTGGATCTCCCCGAGCACCTCGGATATCTGGTCGGTCGTCGGCATCGACATGCGATTCAGCTCCTGTTCGTCACCTCATCAACGAGGGTAAACGGTGTGCGCCGGTCCCGGCGCGTCACACCAGCAGATCCAACGCCTCTCTCACAAGAACCACCCGGGCGGAATCCCATTCCCCCACGTAGTCGCCGTCGACCTGCATCGGGACGGGGTGGTCCGCGTGGAGCCCGAACGACGTGAGGTGCTCGTGATAGTTCGAGATCTTCCAGCGCGTGTGGGACCTGCTGACGAAGAGCCCCCAGACGATCCGCGGGATCGTCCCGGTCCTGATCTTGGTCAACGAAAACAGCGTCAGCTCGCCGTCGAGGCTCGCCGTCGGACAGACGTCGACCGGGAACCTCTTGAAGTACGTGAACGGGCGCGCGTTGCAGCACACCGCGAGCAGCACGCGCATGGGCTCGGCACCCTCGACCTCGAGCGTGATCATGGGGTCGGCGCCGCGGTACTGCTTGAACCCGACGCCGAACGCGTTGGACACGAAGAGCATCTCGCCGCGTCGCCGCTTTGCCTCGGGATCGGCCTCTACGCGTTTTACGACCTCGGCGTCCAGTCCCATGCCTGCGGAGAAGAGGAAGTGACGGTCGTTCGCCCGGCCCACGTTCACGCGCCGCTTCGTGCCGGTTCGAAGGTGCGAGGCGAGAAAGGCGGTCGCCTCGACCGGGTCG
>DATBND010000096.1:0-12440 GCA_036554505.1 Actinomycetota bacterium
CGAGGACGATCCCGCGTCGGGCGGAGCCAGCCACGCCTGGAACATCGTGCAGGTCGACAGCGTCACGCCCGAGGCCTACCTCTACGCGTCGGTCGAGTTCCCCGGCCACACCGACTACGACCTCCTGCTCCGCGGCCCGGACGGCGTCGCCACCTTCTACTCGGCCGGTGGCCCCCCGTACCAGGTCTTCGACGGCACCGGCAACGGCGGCCACTCCGAGGGTGACCCCACGGGCGCATCCGAGAACATCGACGGAGCCCTCACCTCGGACTGCGCCGGCTATTCGGCCGACATCTCCGGCGCCACCACCCCCGGTGGGGACGTGACGCTGAAGCTGTGGCTGGGAGAGGCCCCCGCCGCTTAGCAGCGCCAGACAGCTCGACCAGCTCTTCGAGAGACCGGGCCTCGGCCCGGTCTCTTCGCGTCCGACTATCGTCTCGACCGTGAGCACATGGCAGACCGTCCTCGTCGTCGCCCTCGCGCTGAACGCCGCGCTCGGCTTCGGCTACCGGGTCTACCGTCTGTCGAGGAAGGGGCCGATGGCCGACGTGGCCGGTCAGGCGCTCCTCGGCGCGCTACTCGTCGTGGTCGCGATCGGAGCGGCCGGCGGTCATTCGTGGGCGCGCTGGGCCGCGCTCGCGTACGCGTTGTTGTTCGGGCTCGTCGTGATGCCGGTGTGGACCCTGGCGGTGCTGCTGCCACTGCCCCCGGGGCGCGTCGACTACGCGTTCACCGGGGTGTACTGGGCGACGCTCGTCGCGATCGTGGTCGCCGCGCTGGTCTGGTAGGGACCCCCGCGATCGTCTGGATGAACGCGGCGTCGCCGAAATGTCTTCTAGCCGTTGCCGTTCGAGGAGAGAAGACCCCAGTCGCTGAGGCGACGAGAGAGCTCGTCGGCGGTCGTCTGGTAGAGGAGCGCCAGCGCCATGAGGTCGTCCTCGCGGATCGTCAGGACGCGGCCGTTGTAGTCACCCCGCTGGATCTGGATCGCGGTGGTGAAGCGGGAGAGCGGGTCGCGGTCGGACTCGGGCACCTTGTGCAGGCCCTCGAGGTCGAGCACCACGCGGCGGCGGCCCTCGTACGCTCCGGGGGATGCGATCCCGTCGTCGGGGATGATCTCGGACACGGGGACGCCGTAGAACCCGGCGAGCTCGGAGAGGCGGGCGACGGTCACGTTGCGGTCGCCCCGCTCGTAGGCCCCGACCACCGCGGCCTTCCACTTGCCCTTGGACGCTTGCTGGACGTCCTGGAGCGACATCCCCTTCTGGACCCGGATGCGCCTGAGGCGCTCGCCGAGGGACTTCGAGTAGTCGTCGTTGCCCATGGTCAGAGCTGCTCCTGGATCGAGGGCGGGTTTCCAATTTCTTGCTTCGCAGCCTTCATTCTGCATTTTCGACGCGGAGCGTCAACATCCTGCCCCATTTGGTCACATTGCGCATTCGCGACGCCGTGGAGAAACGGTGGAATGGTCGCTCCGGCGCCTTAGAATGTGCTCCCCATGAGATCCCTCTGGAAAGGCGCCATCACCTTCGGGCTGATCAGCATCCCCGTCAGGCTCTATTCCGCGGTGCAGGAGAAGAGCCTGAAGTTCCACCTGCTGCACGACGACGACGGGGGCCGGATCAAGTACGAGCGCACCTGCGCGAAATGCGGCAAGAAGGTCAACTGGGACGACATCGTCAAGGGCTACGAGTACTCAAAGGAGCACTACGTCACGTTCTCCGAGGACGAGCTCGGGGCGCTCGACATCGACTCGATCAAGGCGATCGACGTCGTCGCGTTCGTGCCGCTGACCGACATCGACCCGATCTATTTCAACAAGACCTATTACGTCGCCCCGGAGGCCTCGGGCCTCAAGGCCTACCGGCTCTTGTCCGAGGCGCTCGAGGCGGAGGGTCAGGTGGGCGTCGCGAAGGTCGCCCTCAGGGAGAAGGAGCACCTCGCCACCATCCGCCTGAAGGACGACGTCTTCGTTCTGGAGACGATGTACTGGCCCGACGAGATCCGGACGGCGGAGTTCGAAGAGCTCCACAAGAAGGTCGCCGTCCGCGACAACGAGGTCAAGATGGCGCGGCAGCTGATCCAGCAGCTCGCGACGGACTGGACGCCCGAGGAGTTCCGCGACGAGTACCGCGAGAAGCTCGAAGAGCTCGTCGCGAAGAAGGTCGAGGGCGAGGAGATCACGCTCGCGGTCGAGCCTGCGGAGGAGCCGACCAAGGTCGTCGACCTGATGGAGGCCCTGAAGGCAAGCGTCGAGCAGGCGAAGAAGACGAAGCAGACCGCGGCGAAGACCACGAAGAAGAAGACGACCTCGCGCAAGGCGTCGGCGGGCTAACGGATCAACTCGTCACGAGGCCGGGCGACGCCGGCCCGGAAAAGGAATCGTGTTGGAAAAGGTATCGATCAGGATTCCCGCGTCTCCCGTCTACCTCCAGGTCGTCCGCCTCATCGCAGCAGGCCTCGCGTCGCGTCTCGGGTTCACGATCGACGACATCGAAGACCTGAAGATCGCGGTCGACGAGCTGTCGGCGTACCTGACCGGCGCGCAAGGTCGTGAGGGCACGCTCGAGATCGCGTTTGCGGTCGACGGCGACCGGATC
Organism: Actinomycetota bacterium; assembly: GCA_036554505.1. GTDB lineage: Bacteria > Actinomycetota > CADDZG01 > CADDZG01 > WHSQ01 > DATBND01. Next base: position 2,601 of record DATBND010000096.1, read on the forward strand.
GACATAACGGGGGCCGGTCGGTTCACTCCCGGCATCAAGGTGCGCACCGAGCTCACCGAGCTGTCGCGCCAGATCCTCGACACCGTCACCGATTCCTCGTCGTTGCACCAAGCCGACGGTGTTCCGACCTTCACGCTGTCGAAGGCGAAGCGGACTTGAGCGACCGCGTGATGCTCGAGAAGGAGGAGGTCCGCCGGATCTTCGTCGCGTACGGGCAGGCCGCCGGCGAAGAGGAGAAAGCCGCCCACCGCGAGCGCCTGGTCGAGCAGTACATCGGTTTAGTGGAGTTCCTGGCGCGCCGATTTAGGAACAGGGGCGAGCCTCTGGAGGATTTGGTGCAGGTGGGAACTATCGGGTTGCTGAAGGCCATCGACCGCTTCGACCTCGAGCGCGAGGTCGAGTTCTCGACGTATGCGACGCCGACGATCGTCGGGGAGCTCAAGCGGCACTTCCGCGACAAGGGCTGGGCGGTGCGGGTGCCGCGCCGACTGCAGGAGCTGCATCTCGAGCTGACCAAGACCGTGAGCTTGCTCGGCCAAGAGCTCGGCCGCTCGCCGACCGTCGCCGAGATCGCCGAGTCGACCGGGACCGACGAGGAGACGGTGCTCGAAGGTCTCGAGATCGCGCAGGCGTACAACTTCACGTCGCTCGACGCGCCCATCGAGAGCGACGACGGGGGGAGCACTTCGTTCGCCGACCAGCTGGGGACCCAGGACGAGCATCTCGAGAACCTCGAGTACCGCGCGTCGCTTGCGCCCGAGATGGCGAAGCTCCCCGATCGCGAGCGCACGATCCTCTACTTACGGTTCTTCAAGGGCCTGACCCAGTCCGAGATCGCGGAGCGCCTCGGGATATCGCAGATGCACGTATCGAGACTGCTGAACCGCACGCTGGGGCAACTGCGCGAGGCGTTCGAGGAAGAGTAGGCACTTCGATGCGCGCGGCCCGAGCCGCCGTCGCGATGGTGAGCGCGCTCCTCTTCGCGGGCGCGTGCTCCCTCCCACCCATCGACCTGCGGGCCGAACGTCCGCTCGATCTCCGTACGACGATCGTGGCCGCCGACGGGCAGACCCTCGCGAGGCTCTACAAGCAAAACCGGTCGCTCGTCCAGCTCGACGACGTACCGAAGACCCTCGTCGACGCGGTTCTGGCATCCGAGGACGCGCGCTTCTACAGACACGGCGGTTTCGACCTTCGCTCGATCGCGCGCGCCGCGCTCGTCAACCTCGAGGAGGGCGAGGTGGTGCAGGGCGGCAGCACGATCACCCAGCAATACGTCAAGAACACGTACTTCCGCCGGCCCGCGCGGACGTTCGCGCGCAAGGCACGCGAGCTGCGGCTCGCCCTCGAGATCGAACGCCGCTATTCCAAGGACGAGATCCTCGAGCGTTACCTCAACACGCTCTATTGGGGCGAGGGCGCGTACGGGGTGCGGGCCGCGGCCGAGACGTATTTCGGTCACGGCGTGGGGCGCCTCACCCTCGACGAGAGCGCGCTGCTGGCCGCGTTGATCAAGTCCCCCGCGTACTACGACCCGCGCGACCATCCGGGTCACGCGCGCACACGCCGCAACTACGTGCTCGACCGCATGGTGCAGCTGGGATGGACCACCCGGGTCGAGGCGCGCGAGGCGCGCCACGCAGGTCTCGGCGTCACCCCACGGCCGCCCCGCATCGCGACGCGCCGCCCGTACTTCGTCGAGGCAGTCAAACGCGAGATCCTCACCGATCGGCGCTTCGGCTCGAGCGAGGAGGAGCGCGCACGCTCGCTCTACACCGGGGGCTTGAAGGTCGAGACGACGCTCGAGCCCGACCTGCAGCGGGCCGCCGAGGGCGCGGTGCGCGACGTGCTCGACCAGCCGGGCGATCCGGAGGCGGCGCTCGTCGCGCTCAGGCCGAGGTCCGGCCGGATCGTCGCGATGGTGGGCGGGCGCAGCTGGAGCCGGTCGCAGGTCAACCTCGCGCTCGGACGCGCGGGCGGGGGGTCGGGACGGCAGCCGGGCTCGGCGTTCAAGCCGCTCGTGCTCGCAACCGCGCTCGAGGCGGGCATCCCCCTGGCGACCGAATACGAGTCCGGGCCGGTGTCGTTCACGTTCGACGACGGCTCGACGTGGTCCGTGTCGAATTCCGAGGGAGGCGGCTACGGAGACCTTTCGCTCGAAGAGGCGATGGTCCACTCCGTCAACGGGGTGTACGCGCGCCTCGGCATGGACGTGGGCCCAGACCGCATCGCGGGGCAAGCACAGCTCATGGGAGTGCGCTCCAAGCTCGACGTCTATCCGTCGATAGCGCTGGGCACGAGCGCGGTGAGCGTGCTGGACATGGCTACCGCGTACGCGACGCTCGCCAACTACGGGCGCGCGGTCGAGCCGACGACGATCGACGCGGTGACGCTCCCCGACGGCCAGATCGTGCAACCCGATCAGGAGACCGTCGAGGCCGCGCTCTCGGCGGGCAACGCGTACCAGATCACCAAGACGCTCGAGCAGGTCGTCGAGCGTGGGACGGGAACAGCCGCGCAGATCGGACGACCCGTCGCCGGCAAGACCGGCACGACCAACGACTTCACCGACGCGTGGTTCGTGGGCTACACGCCGCAGCTGGTCACCGCGGTATGGGTCGGCTATCCCGAGGGACTGGTGCCGATGACTGACGTGCACGGGATCCGTGTGTACGGCGGGACGTTCCCGGCGTTGATCTGGCGATCGTTCATGAGCGCGGCGCTCGCCCGAGTCGAGCCCGAGAGCTTCGAGGTGCCGCGCGGCTCGCTGGTCACCGTCGAGATCGACCCGGAATCGAAGCTGTTGGCCGCTCCGTGGTGCCGTAGCGTCAAGCGGACGATGTTGCGCGAGCTCGTCCCGACCGAGACGTGCCCGATGCCTCCTCCGTCCCCGTTGCCGTCACTGTCGCCGACGACGCGCGAGCGCGACCGGGACGACGGCGGCAAGGATCGGGGCAAGGACAAGGACGACGACGAACGCAAGGCGTCGCCCGAGCCCGAGCCGAAGGAGTCCGACAAGCCCGGCTCCGACGAGCCGAAGCCCAAGGAGTCGCCGAAGGGGAAGGGCGGCTAGCGCGACGCGACCGGGATGCGCACGTCGATGCGCGTCCCGCCGTCGGAGGTGATGTCGATCTCGCCCCCGAGCTCGGCGACCAGCGATCGCACGATCTGAAGCCCGAGGCGCGACCCCGCCAGCGCCCCCTCCGGGATGCCGACCCCGTCGTCCCACACGATCATGCACACCTGCCGGGGATCCCGGGACAGCTCGACCGCGACGGTGCCGGCGCGTTCCTCGGGAAAGGCGTGCTCGACCGCGTTCTGGAGGAGCTCCGTCAACGTGACCGCGAGCGGAGTTGCGAGATCGGCGCCCAGCGGCCCTGCCGACCCGGTCACCTTGATCTCGATGCCTCGCCCGGGCAGCACCAGGCCCTCGCCCACCATGCGCCCGATACGGCGCGCGATCTCGCCGAACTCGGCGACGTCCGAGGGATCCTCCGAGAGCGTCTCGTGAACGAGGGCGATCGAGCTGATGCGCAACACGCTCTCCTGCAACGCGCCCTTGGCCTCGTCGGACGAGACCCTGCGGCCTTGCAGGCGCAGGAGGCTTGCGATCGTCTGGAGGTTGTTCTTCACGCGGTGGTGGATCTCCCGGATCGTTGCGTCCTTGACGGAGATCACACGTTCCTTCTGCCTCACCTCGCTGACGTCGCGCGCGAGAGCGAGGCCCCCGACCGTCCGGCCGTGCTCGATCAACGGCATCACGCGGAGCAACACGTGCGTGTCGCCCCGGACGAGCTCACCGTCCAAGAGCTGTTGCGTCGTCAACGCGCGGCGGGCCGGAGTCTCTCCCAGCCCGAGGTCGTCGAGCGCCCGCCCGAGGATGTTCTGGGGGATGCCCAACCGGCGCAACGACGACAACGCGTTCGGCGACGCCCACGCGACCTCACCGGACTCGTCGAGGACGAACAAGCCGTCGCCGATGCGCGGCCACTCGCCCGCGGGACGAACGGGCCAGGGGAAGCGCCCGTCGTTGATCATGCGCGAGACGCTCTCGGCCGCGTCGAGATAGACGCGCTCGAGCCGCCCCGGCCGGCGGGACGTGGCCGGGCTCCCCTCTTTCGTGACGACGGCGATGACGCGCCCCTCGTAGCGCACGGGGACGGCGTCCATGCGGATCGGGATGCCGTCGACGAGGACGGGATCGGACTGAGCCCAGATGCGGCCCTCCCGGAACGCGCGCTCGACGATCGGCTGCTCGGCCTGGGTCACGCGCGTGCCGACCATGTCCTGCGGATAGAGCGTCTGCGAGGTGAACGGCCGAAGCTGCGCGGCGATCTCGAACGCGTCCTCCTCCCGCGCCCGCACGTAGAGCAACAGATCGGAGAACGAGAGGTCTGCCAGCACCTGCCACGCCGAGCACAGGGTGCGCAGGTGCTCGGCCTCGCGTGCGCTCATGTCGGTGATACGCCTTATGCGGTCGGCGAGGGTGGCCATCTCGCAATCGTACGGGGGCCGCGGCCGGGTTCCCCTAGACTCCGCGCTCGGCCGGACGGAGAGGAGCGGCGAGTGCGGGTAGCGGTGCTGTCGGATATCCACGGGAACCTCGTCGCGCTCGACGCGGTCTTGAAGGACCTCGAACGGTCGAAGCCGGACGAGGTGTGGTGCGGTGGCGACATCGGCTGGGGCGGTCCGTGGGCGAGCGAGTGCATCGCCCGCGTCCGCGACGAGGGGTGGAAGACGGTGCGCGGCAACACCGACGTGTGGATCACCGGCGACCCCCAGACCGTCGATTCCCCAGAGGACCGTGCCCGGCTGCAAGCGATGGCGGAAGCACACGCGATCTCGCCGGAAGACGCTCGCTGGTTGCTGAACCTCCCGCTCGGACATTCGGGCCCCGGCTCTCTCTTGCTCGTCCACGGGACGCCGGACTCGCCTTTCGTCGCGCCGATGCCCGACGCTCCTCCTGCGGAGTTCGTCCCCTACGAGGGGCAGGCGACGATGATCGTGTACGGCCACGTGCACCGGGCCTTCGTCCGGCGGCTCGGGGAGGGCACGATCGTGTGCAATACCGGCGCGGTCGGTTTCCCGATGGACGCCGACAGCGCGTGCTACCTGATCATCGACCAGAACGGGCCGGAGTGGACGCTGGTCCATCGCCGGGTCGAGTTCGACCGCGACGGCGTAGTCTCGGAGGCGCGCCGCCTCGGCGGCCCGATTCAGGAAAGCGTCGAGAGGTTCCTGGGGGCCTGACCAGCATGAGCGAGAAGAAGTTCACGGTGGCGGAGGCGAACGCCCTGCTCCCCTACCTCGCTCCGACGCTCGTCGAGCTGCGCGAGAAGTTCGAGGCGGCCGAGAGGATCCGCGGCCTCGTCGCCCAGGCGGCAACCACCAACGGAGGCTCGACCGAGCGCGACAAGTGGTCGCGCACGATGGAGCGCGTGTCCGAGCTGCTCGAGCGGCTCGAGGAGTGGGGCGTCGCGCTGCGCGACGTCGGGACGGGACTCGTCGACTTCCCCGGAGAGGTCGCCGGGGAACCGGCGTGGCTGTGCTGGCGCCTCGGCGAGCCGGAGGTCGGCTACTGGCACGGCGACGACGGCTTCTCCGGCCGCCGCCCGTTGTAGGACGCCGCGATCGTCGAGACGATCGCGGGGGTATGTAACGACGCCCTCCTACTTGTTCGACCCCAGACGACTCATACGGTCGAACCAGGTCCAAAGGTCGCCGCGAACGTCAGCGGCCGGTGAAGTCCGGTGGGCGCCTCTCCTGCATTGCGCGGACGCCCTCTTGTAGGTCATCGCTCGCGTAGGCCTGGGCGACGAGCTCGTCCATCTCGGAGCTGGGGCCCGGCGCGCGGTTGCGGGGATTGCTCATGTCGTCGAACAGCACTTGCAGCGCGCGCTTGCTGCCCTGGACGGACAACGGCGACAGCGCCGCGATCTCTCTCGCCCACGATTCGGTCTCGGCCGCGAGGTCGCGAGCCGGGACCGAGCGGTTCACGAGTCCGGTGGCGACGGCCTCGGCGCCCGAGTACACGCGCGCGGTCATCAGGATCTCCTTTGCGCGCGCTAGACCCACGAGGAGCGTCAGGCGGCGCACGTTCTCGAAGTTGACGAGTATGCCGAGGCGCGCCGAGGGGATACCGAGGCGGGCGTCGCCGGCGGTGATGCGGAAGTCACACGCGGTTGCGAGCTGAAGGCCCCCGCCGAGCGCCGCGCCGTGTATCGAGGCGATGATCGGCAGCCGGTGGCGGGCGATGGCGTCGAGCATGCGCTCGAACGCGGCCACGAACTCGATCCCCGACGGGCCGGACACCGCGGCGAAGTCCGCGCCGGAGCAGAACACGCTGCCCTCGCCGCGCACGAGGACGACGCGAACCGCGTCCATCACGTCGATCTCGCCGAGGGCATCGACGATCGCGTCGCACATCTCGATCGAGAGCGCGTTGCGTGCCTCGGGCCGGTTGAGCACGAGGGACGCGATCGCTCCTTCGAGCGCCTTTACGACGAGGGCCATCTACGATCTATTCGATGACCGCGATGACGTCGCCCTCTTGCACGACGCCGCCCTCGCTCACGTTGAGCTCCGCGATGGTGCCCGACGCGGTCGCTTCGACGGGGATCTCCATCTTCATCGACTCGAGGATGCACACCGCCTGGCCCTCCTCGACTGCGTCACCCACGGCGACCAGGACCTTCCAGACGTTCGCGACCATCTCGGCGAGGACCTCTTCGCTCATGCGCCGACCTCGCTGGCCGCGTTCTCGAGCAAGCTGCGGTCGGGCGGGTCCGGCAGCGACAGGAGGCGGCGCGCCTCGGCCGGGTCCGCAACCGAACGGCCCGACAGCGCGACGAGGCGCGCGGCGGCCTCGATCAGGTCGCCGTTGGACTTCGCCATCTCGCCCTCGGGCAGATAGAAGTTGTCCTCGAGGCCGACGCGCACGTTGCCACCGAGTGACGCTGCGGCGGCCACCAGCGTCCACTGTTGCCGGCTGATGCCGATGACCTCCCACGTGCTCGGCTGAGGGAGCAAGCTCGCCATGTGCGCGAGCGTGCGCGCGTCCGCGGGTGCCCCACCGAGAACCCCCTGGATCAGCGAGAACTGAATGGGCGTCCGGATGAGGCCCATGTCGATCAGCGGTGTGACGTTGCCGATGTGGCCGGTGTCGAAGCACTCGCACTCGGGCTTCACGCCGGCGGCGTTCATCTGCTCGACCAGAAAGATGATGTCTGAGAACGGATTGGAGAACACGAAGTCGAATACCAGCGATCGGCGCTTCTTCGAGTACTTCGCGTAGTTCATCGAGCCCATGTTGAGCGCGCCCAGCTCGGGCTTGAGCGCGGTTATCTGGTGCACGCGCTCCTGGATGGGTATCCCCACCGCGCCGGTGGAGTAGTTGACGATGATTTCGGGAACCTCGGCCAAGATGGCTTGCGTGATCGAGCGGTACTCCTCGACGCGATAGCTCGGCGTCCCGTCCGCGTTGCGTGCGTGGATGTGGACGACCGACGCGCCCGCGTCGAACGCGCGGCGCGCCTCGCTCGCGTACTCCTCCGGCGTGTACGGGATGGCGGGACACTGGTCCCGATTGGCCGCGACTCCGCTTATCGCGCAGGTGATGACGCAGGCGTCCATGGGGGCCAAACCTAAACGCTCATACGGGGAGCACGCCGTGCTTGCGCCACGGCCTCTCCGTCTTCTTCGTGGCGGCCGACGCCAGCCCCTTCGCGAGGACCGTCCTCGTGTCGGCGGGGTCGATCACGTCGTCGATGAACGACCACCCCGCGGCGACGTACGGCGAGATCTGCTCGCGGATGACCGCGACCATGTCGTTGCGCGCCTTGGCCTGCTCGTCCTCGGGCATCGCCTCGATCTGCTTGCGGAAGATGATGTTGACGGCGCCCTCGGGGCCCATCACCGAGATCTCGGCGGTCGGCCATCCGACGATGAGGTCGGGCTCGTACGCCCGGCCGTTCATGACGTAGTAGCCCGCGCCGTAGCCCTTGCGAAGCACGACCGTGAGCTTCGGCACCGTCGCCTCCGCGACCGCGAACAGCATCTTGGCGCCGTGGCGGATGATGCCCTGCTTCTCGACTGCGCTTCCCACCAGGAAGCCCGGGCAGTCCATCAAGAAGATCAGAGGGATGTTGAACGCGTCGCACAGCCACACGAACCGAGCGGCCTTGTCCGCGGAGTTCACGTCGAGCGCTCCGCCGAGGAACTTCGGCTGGTTTGCGACGATGCCCGTCGCGCGGCCCCCGATGCGAGCGAACCCGGTGACGAGGTTCTTCGCCCAGCCGGGCTTCATCGGGAAGAAGTCGCCATCGTCGGCTATCGACGCGATGACCTTGTGGACGTCATACGCCTGGCGAGGGTTGGCGGGCACGATGTCGTAGAGCTCCTCGACGCGGCGGTCGGTCGGATCGTCGGACTCGATAGCCGGCGGCCCGTCGAGGTTCGACGAGGGGAAGTACGAGAGGTACTTGCGGACCGCGGCAATGCACGACGGGTCGTCGGGCACCTCGAGGTCGGCGACGCCGGAGACGTTGCAATGGACCTTCGAGCCGCCCATCTCCTCGGCGGTCACGTCCTCGCCCACCGCCGCCTTCACCAGATGGGGCCCGGCAAGCGCCATGTTCGAGTTGCCCTTGACCATGGGAACGAAGTCGGCGAGCCCGGGGATGTACGCGGTGCCGGCCGCGCCCGGCCCCATCATGGCGGCGACCTGCGGGACGACGCCGCTCATGATCACCTGCTCGCGAAAGAGGTCGCCGGTGCGCGCGAACATCGATCCGGTCGCTTCCTGGATGCGCGCTCCGGCCGAGTCGATCAGCCACACGAGCGGGATGCGATCGCGCAACGCGAGCTCGCGCATGCGCGTCGCCTTGAGCTCGGTGATCATGCCCATCGACCCGGCCATCACCGTGAAGTCGTACGCGATGACCGCGACGCGCCGGCCGTCGACCTCGCCGATGCCGGTCACGACGCCGTCTGCCGGCGTGAACTTCCCCTGCATCGCGGGCGACTGCGACTGATGATGCGCGAGCAGCCCGTACTCGAGAAACGTCCCTTCGTCGAAGAAGAGGTCGAGGCGCTCGCGCACCGTCAGCTTGTCCTGGTCGTGCTGGCGCTGCACGCGCTCCGGCCCGCCCATCCCCAGGTGCTTCGACTTCTTCTCCGTCAGTGCCTCGACGTGGCCGCGCATGTCCGGGCCCTCGTACGTGTAGCTGATCGCGGCGCGCGCTGGGGCGTCTCCGCCGGCGGGAGGAGCGGCCGGGGACGCGGGCGCGCCCTGGCTCGTCTCGGACACGAGCATCACCTTCCCTTTTGGGGCCCTTCGCCGGCGCCTCGAGCGCCGATGCCTTCCCGGGCCTCGCTTACAGCAAGGCTAGCCGAGTGGGTCGGGGGCCGCGCGCTTGCTACTGTCGGCGGGCGCCCGATCGCCGGAAGACCGACTCGGCGTAGGCGTGGGGCCGGGCGTTGAGGATGCGGTCCTCCGACAGGCCGATCCCGGCCGTGACGCGCGTGGGATCGAACACGAGGACGTCGCCGTCCTGCTCCCGATCCGAAGCGAACGCGGTGACCTCCAGCCGTCCGAGCTCGACGCGCTCGCGCTCGTCGGGCCACGCCGTCGTCGGGTCGCTGACGTCGTCGCCCTCCTCGGCGATCTGCGCGCTGAGCCGAAACGCGCCGCCGCCCGCTGCGAATCGCTCTTCGAGATCGGCGCGCAGGTAGTCGAGGTCGCGCCGACGTGCCTCCGCCGGGTCCAACGACCCCTCGCCGGCTTCGGGGTCCCACCGATACCGGATCCAGCGTGTCTGGCCGCGCGCGTTCTCGAATCGG
>DATBND010000101.1:0-4054 GCA_036554505.1 Actinomycetota bacterium
CTCTTCTCCTTGAACGCCACCATCCGCCGGAGCTCCCCCATCCGGGCCAGGCACGTGAGGATCCACGCGAGTTCGGTGTGCGCCGCCACGTGTGACTGGACGAACAGGACCGAGCGCTCGGGGTCCACGCCGCACGCGAGGATCTCGGCGGCCTTGGACAGCGTGTCTCGCTCGAGCGTCGCGGCGTCCCACGGCAGCGTCAGGGCGTGGAGGTCGACGACGCAGAGGAACGCGTCGTAGCGCTCCTCCAGGGCGACCCAGTTGCGCATCGCCCCCAGGTAGTTGCCGATGTGCGCGCCCCCCGTCGGCTGGATGCCGCTGAAGACCCGCTTGCGCGCGCCTGAGCCCGGGGAATCATTAGAGTTCTGGTTCAGGGTTATCCTCCTGATCGCGTCCCTGCGTGGGGGCGCCTACAATACCCGCCCATGTCCAACGGACTGCTGCCGCTGCTGCAAGACGACCCGCTCGCGTTCGTGCTCGTGGCGGCCGCGCTCATCGGGGCGATCGCCCTGCACGAGTACGCGCACGCACTCGCCGCGGACCTCCAGGGGGACCGGATGCCCCGGGCCATGGGACGACTCAGCCTCAACCCGGCCCGCCACCTCGACCCGCTGGGGACCCTGTGCATCTTCCTCGTCGGGTTCGGCTGGGGAAAGCCGGTCGAGTTCCGGCCCCAGGCGCTCTCCTCGAAGCGCTTCGGGGGCGCGATCGTGGCGCTCGCGGGCCCCATGATGAACCTGCTACTGGCGATCGTGGCGGCGTTCGTGCTCGTCCCCGTCATCCGCGGTGGCTCGGGCGACGGCGCGCTCTACGACTTCCTGCGCTATTTCTTCTCGATCAACGTCGTGCTGGCGGTGTTCAACCTCGTCCCGCTTCCTCCCCTCGACGGGTCCCGCCTCCTCACGATCTTCCTCCCGCCCAGCAAACAGCGGGTCGTGTACTTCCTCGACCGTTGGGGCTTCATCATCCTGGTGCTGCTCGTCTTCCTCGGGGGCATCACGTTCCTCACCCCGGTCATCCGCTGGGCCGGCGAGCTCATCCTCGACCTCGCCGGGGCGTGATCTAGACTTTCACTTGACGGTTATACCCAGAGCGGGTAGCTTCGAAGCGCCGTAAGCAATCGCAGACGGAGCCGTTCTCTCGTGGGATCGGACCGCTCGACCATCGAAGCCGAGCCGTCGACTTGTCGTCAAGTCTCCAAGGACACGAATCGACGCCAGCCAGCGAGGCCGGTAGGTCCCCGACCTGGGATTCGTCACCAGGCGACTAACCTACAAGTACACGAGTCGACATGGCGACCAATTGATTCAGCGACTTGTGAAGCTCGGAGTCCTCCGTCTCTTCACCCGAAGGGCCACTCCGGACCGCGGCGTTCAGGCCCAAGCAAAACCCTACAGCTCGAGTCGAGGTCTTCCTCGGGCCGGTTCCGCTACTCGCTCAGGCGTCGCAGCAGGATCGAGTCGTCGGCGCGCGCGTCGAAGTCCTCGAGCACGTAACCCAGCGCGGCCCTCACGATCCGCCCCCGGTCGGCGGCGACCCCGTGCTCGGAGCGGAGCTTGAGCCGCGCCCGCTCGAGCGCCATCAGGTCCTCACCCGTGCAATAGAACGTCACCTTCTCGTCGTGCTTGGGTCCCCGCCTGGATTCCGCCTCCGGGCCGGACGCCGAGTCGTCGGTAGCGACTTGTAGCTTTGTCGACTTGTCGTCAGCACGGGGGGCGGCGTTAGCCGCCTCGCGACGGGGCTCGCGATCGGTCGTCTTCCGGAAGAGCTCTTCAGCTCCCGGCAGGCTGGCGCGTCGAGACACGTTCCATCACCTCCTGGGCAAGGGCACGGTAGGCGGCGGCCCCCGGCGAGGTCGGCGCGTAGGTCAGGATGGGCTCCCCCGCGACCGGAGCCTCGGCGAAGCGGATCGTCTTGCGTATGACGGTGTCGAAGACGCGCGGCCCGAACGCCTCTGCGACGCGCTCGAGCACCTCCCGGCTGTGGAGCGTCCGGCTGTCGACCATCGTGGCGAGGATCCCGTCGATCTGCAGGCGAGGGTTGAGGCGCTCCCGGATCCGGTCGATCGAGTCCATCAAGAGCGCCATCCCTCGCAGTGCGTAGTACTCGCACTCCAGGGGCACGAGCACGCCGTCGGCGGCGGTGAGCGCGTTGATCGTTAGAAGGCCCAGGGACGGCGGACAATCTATAAAGATGAAGTCGTACTTAACCCTTAGCGGAGCCAGGACCCGCATGAGGCTCTGCTCCCGGGCGACCTCCTGGACGAGCATCAGCTCCGCAGCCGCGAGGTCGATGTTGGCGGGCAGGAGCTCGAGGTTGGGGACGCTCGTCTTCAGCACGACCTCTTCGACCTCGCACGAGCGGTCGAGCAGCGCGTTGTAGACGGAGAGCTCGACCGATCCCGGCTCGATGCCCAGGCCGAGGGCGCATCCGCCTTGAGGGTCGAAGTCGACCAGCAACACCCTCTGCCCGAGCTCGGCGAGCCCCGCGCTGAGGTTTATCGCCGTGGTCGTCTTGCCGACTCCGCCCTTCTGGTTCGCGAGGGCGACGATGCGTGCGCTTCGTGTCGCCGGGACGTCGCCGAGGAGCCCCGCCGCGACCGGCTGCGCCGCCAGCGGCGCGCTGACTTCTTCGGCCGCCGCTACCGGAGCAACTTCCGCGGGCGCGGCGGTGGACTGCGAGTCCTCGGGCGGGCCGGCGACCTCGGGTGCGGTGCGCTCGTCAATCTCCATGCGGCCTCCGGTCGAGATGGAAACTTGTCGACAAGTCGCTAGGAGCGAGCACGTTACAGCACCGCGCCCACGCAACACAAGCCCCATCTCCAACATCTGTCCCGGCTGGGCGTCCCGGCGAGACGGTCCGCGGATCCGGTCTGTGGCTAGCGCTGCTTACAGGTGACGCACAGACGTGCCGTCGGAAGCGCCTCGAGACGCTCGGACGGGATCTCGTTGCCGCAGCGCTCGCACTTCCCGTAGCTCCCGCGCTCGATCTGCTCGAGGGCGTGGACGACCTCGCCGTGCGCGGAGCGAAGCTGGTCCACGATCGCGAGCAGCTCAGACCGCTCGGCCGTGGCCTGGGCGGAGTCGGCGAAACCCTCGTCGACGGACACCTGCACCTCCAAGCCCTCGCCGTCGAGCGTCGCGCCGTGCTCGGCGAGCTGGCGCTCGAGGGCCGCCCTCTCGTCCTCGAGCCGCCGTCTGGCGGTCGCGTGCGCGTCGGCGTTCATCAGTCGATCTCCTCTGTTCGTCGGCGCCGGCCGTCCGGCCTGGCGCAGCGGGGTCACCCTCTCGCCCGGGGGTGGGCTGCCAGGTATACCTCACGTAACCGCCCCTCCCCGACCAGGGTGTAGACCTGGGTGGTCGCGAGGCTCGCGTGCCCGAGCAGCTCCTGGACCACGCGGATGTCCGCGCCGCCCTCCAGCATGTGCGTGGCGAACGAGTGCCTCAGCGTATGGGGGGAGACGCGCTCGGCCAGCCCGGCCGTCGCCGCGTGACCCTTGAGGATCTTCCAACACCCCTGACGGCTCAGCCGGGTCCCCCGAGCATTGAGGAAGAGCGCTCCCCCGGCGCCGGACCGCGATCGGGCGACGAGGCCGGGGCGCGTCGAGGTCAAGTACTCGCCGAGAGCGCCCGCCGCGGCGCGGCCGACCGGGACCCGGCGCGACTTCCGGCCCTTCCCGGAGCGCACGAGCACCGAGCGTTCGTCGAGGTCCACGTCGTCGACGTCGAGGTCCACGAGCTCCGAGATGCGCAGGCCGGCTCCGTAGAGCGTCTCGAGGATCGCGCGGTCGCGCCGACCGAGTCCCTCGGGCGACGGCGATGCGATCAACCGCTCGACCTCGTCGACCGCGATCGCCTTTGGTAGAGACCGGGGCCGTTTCGGCGATCCCACCTTGACGGTCGGGTCGCGTTCGATGCGTCCCTCGCGCGCCAGGTACTTGTACAGCGAGCGCAGCGAAACGAGCATGCGCGCAACGGTCGATGGACGAAGGGGCGCGCCGACGGGCTCCTTGCCGGCGCGCAGCCGCTCGAGGAACTCCGTCACGTCGTCATGC
>DATBND010000102.1:0-5776 GCA_036554505.1 Actinomycetota bacterium
GCTCGAGCGGCACCAAGACCGTGGAGAGCACCACCAGCGCGCGCGTCGCGGCCGACCTACCCGCGCTCCAGGCCGGACAGCTCTACGCCGGCGCGTCGAAGGTCTCCATCTATCCCCGTCCGAACGACTACCGGGCCGAGTTCCCCGGCGCGCAGTGGTTGCGCGACGAGGAGGCGTGCGAGGTGTTCTCGCCGAACCAGGCCGGCGTCGAGGCCGGCGCCACGCACGTCGCCGATTACCGCGTCCGGTGGCCGGAGAACCCGGACTGTCTCTACATGGGCGGCTACGGAATCGGGCCGATGAACTCGATCGACGAGTGGGACGAGGAGTACGGCCTGTGGACGCGGTCGGTGGCGATGCAGGACGCGCAAGGCGACACGGTCGTTCTCACGCTGATCGACGCCGTGTACTGGGAGGCGCACTACAACAGCATGTGCCCCGGTCAACCGTGCGGTTTCATCGACATCGCCAACCAGCTCGCCGAGCAGACGGGTCTCCCGGCGAAGAGCTTCGTGTTCGCCTCGACCCACAGCCACACGTCGATGGACTTCATCGGCGGGTGGGGCGCGGTCCCGGATTGGTACATGCAGCAGGCGACCGACTCCTTGAAGGCGTCGGTCATCCACGCACTCAACTCGATGCAGCCGGCCGTCCTCGAGGCGGGCGAGGCGATCGTGCGTGAGCGCAACGGCGAGCGGCGCGACTTCTACCGCTCGGCCGAGGACGACAACCTCTCGTGGTTCCGTCTTCTCGACGCCGACGACCAGCCCGGCCCGCAAGTGTGCGAGCCGTACACCCCTGCCCCCGAGCCGTCGCCGACGAAGGGCCCGAAGGACCTGCCCGGTCCCGGCCCGATGCCCGTGTGTGAGCCTGCTGCTCCCGGCCGCGCGATAGCCACGGTGGGGGCCTACGCGGCGCACCCGGTCACCGAGGACGAGGGCGGCGGCCAAGCCGACGCGGACTTCCCGGCGGTGTTCGCCAAGAGCGTCGAGCAGGCGCACGGCGGCACCGGCATGTTCCTGCAAACGGGTCTCGGCAACGTCTCGCCGCGCGGCAACAAGGTCGAGATGGGGACCGGGCTCGCGTCCTACGTCCCGGCGATCGGCGCGGGCGGCTCGCAGGTCACGAACCCGGACATCAGGGTCGGCCGGATGTTCTGGGACCAGCCGACGACGAACGTCCCGCTGGGCTCGCTCGGCGTCGCCGGGTTCTTCGACCGCAAGTTCAACCAAACGCCTGCAGTCGTGGACGAGGGCAAGAGCGGCTCGCAGAACAAGCGCTGCCACTCGGCGTCGCAGGTCTCGGTCAACACGTCGGTGAGCGCGGTCAAGATCGGCAACCTGTGGATCACCGGTGGACCGGGCGAGATCTTCTCGGGCCTCTCGAACACTCTCGAGGAGCGCAACCCGGGTGGGGTCACCTTGGCGCTCGGTCTCGTCAACGACGGACTGGGCTACATCATCCAGAGCTACGAGACCGATCACCTCGGCCGCCAGGGCACCGGCTTCGTCGGCGACCCGCTGGCCGAGTACGAGGACGCATACTCGATCGACCACTGCATCGGAGACGCGACGCTCGAGAACACCATCGAGCTGCTGGGCCAGATCTAGAGACTCGAACGAGGCCGCAGCTCCGCGCCGCTACCGCGGTTCGGGCTGCGGTCTCGCCGCGTCCGGGGATCAGTCGGGGCAGCGCGTCCACGACAAGTCCTCGATCGAGGTGTCGAAGTCGTAGGTCTTGTCGAAGTCCGTCCGGCGTCGTCCGGTGGGGGCACTCACCGTGACGCGGTACGGGCCCTCGCCCCGGCCCGAGAAGTACGCGATCCGGCTCCCGTCCGGAGACCACGACGGCGACTGTGCGTTCGCAAACGCCAGGTCGGGATCCCCTGACCCGAGCTCGAGCGTGTAGACGCCGCGCGTCGGCTCGGTGCCGAGCGCGTCGAACACGAGCGTGTCCCCCGCAGGTGACCACTCGAGCTGGTCGATGTCGGCATGGAACGAAGTCACCGCGGTCGAGTCGAACAGGCTCTTGCCGTCGACCTCGACGACGTGCACGACGCCCGTCTCCTCGGTCGCGTACACGAAAGCGATTCGTTCGCCGTCGGGCGACCACGTAGGGGAGTAGAGCCGCTCGTACTCGAAGGTGTCCACGATCCTGCGCATGCCGGTGCCGTCGGCGCGCGCGACGAAGATGCCGTTCGCGCCGCGTTTCTCGAAATCGCCGGCGAAGGCGATCCACTTGCCGTCGGGCGACCACGCCGGATCCTCGAAGTGCAGGCCCGGCACGAGCCTCCGCTGATTGCTCCCATCCGCGTCCATCACGTACAGCGAGCTCGTGTGGAACGCGCTCGTCTCGTCCCATGCCCCGTCGCGCCCGGTGACGAACGCGATCGTCTTTCCGTCGGGGGACACCGCGCCGTCCCACGACTCATGATCCGTCGTCACCCGGCTCTCCTTGCCGGTCCCGGGATCGACTGCTGCTATGTCGTAGTGCCGGACGTCGTGGGGGACGGTCGCGAGAAAGACCGGCGCGCTCTTGGGGCAGTCGCCGTCGGGCAGCGGAGGCCGGTAGAAGAGCTCGCGATAGCCGTACGCCGCGCCGGCCGCCACCGCCACGGCGAGCCCCAAGAGCGCCCATCTCCTCATTCGCCCATCTTTCCCGACTTGGAGGCCGCGGTGCTCGATCCAGGACCGAGAACAAAACCAGGTGCCGTGGCGTCTCCTGGATGTGATGGCCGAACGATTCGCTGGGCTCAGGGTGGTTGGCGCCGTCGGAGCAGCGGCGGCTCTGCTCGCGTGCGGGGGCGCCGTATCGCAGGTGACCGGCCGGGCCGGGACCGGCGGGCCCCGCGCCAAACCACTCTCCGTGCGCCGGTGGACCGAGCTCCCGCGGCCTCCCCAGCACCGGGACGGCGCGTCGTTCGCGTGGGCCGGTACCGAGCTACTCCTCTGGGGCGGCTGTGATCGTCGGGTCGACGGCGACTGCCGAGCGACGGCAGACGGGTTCGCGTTCGACACCGTGGAGAAGAAGTGGCGACGCATGGCGCCCGCGCCCCGGGCCGGAACCTACGCGCGCACCGAGCGGACGGGGACGGCGGTCGTATTCGTCTTCGAGCCCGAGGGCGGAGGGCGTCTCGTCGCGCAGTCCTACGAGCCGGCGACCGGCACGTGGTCGCGCCTGCCGCGGCCCCCTCTGCGCACTGCGACCGAGATCGCGTGGACGGGGACCGAGCTGCTCGTCTGGAGCGAAGGCTCGCGCGCTCGCCCACGCATGTGGAGGGGCGCCGCGTACGACTACGTTGCCGGCGAGTGGCGATCGATCGCGGACGCGCCGTTCGCGTTGAACCTCGTGAGCGCGGCGTGGACCGGGACCGAGGTCGTCCTGTTCGGCTCGTTGCTCGACGACCGCAACTGGGCCGAGACGAAGACGTCGGTGGGGGCCGCGTACGCGCCGGTCACAGATACGTGGCGGCGCCTGCCTCCATCGAAGCTCTCGGCGCAGGCGACGTCCGCCGCTCTGGTCGCCGGGAAGCTCGTTGCCTGGGACTACAGGACGAACTACCAGGTCTACGACCCGGTCCGCGACCGGTGGAGCGGGGTCAGGCCGATGCCGTTGGAGTTCAGCGAGTGCTATCCCGACAGCGAGGTCGCGCGCTGGGTCATGTTCGCGTTCTTCTGCGGCCACGCGGCGACGTTCGATCCACTCGCACGTAACGAGCCACCCCCGCGATCGTCTCGACGATCGCGGGGTAGCGGAGTGTGGCGTGAGGTCCACGGCGGCCCGCTGCGCGAACGGATCGACGGGGGGGCCGGCCGGCTGCGCGTGTGGCAGATCGCCGAGATGGCGTCGTCGGGTGAGGCCGTCTATCTCGTGATGGAGGGGATCACGGTCACCAAGCGCGGGGTGGCGTGCTTCGGCTGCCGCGGCGCGCCGGAATCCTTCTGGGCGTTCCGGCCTTCGGTGCCGCCGGGGATCTAACTCGAAGGATCGTTCGGGCGTTCGTCAGGATCGTTCGGGCGTTCGTCTCGATCCGCCGAGACGTCGATCACCTTCAGCGCCTTGCCGCGCAGGGCGTCGGAGTATTCGTTCCACTCGTCCGCGCGGCAGCCGTCGGCGGGGAACATGTCGAAGTGGCACGTGTGCGAGCCGGCGGGGATCGTGCTCGTGAAGCGTACGTCGAACATCGACCCGAAGTGACGGCGCGCGGCGTCGATCATGCCTTCCACGTAGTAGCGCTGAACGCGGCAGTCGAACGCTCCGTACACGTCCTCGTGCGGGCAGTAGTGGATGTCGAAGTTCGCTCCCTCGTTCTCCACGCGCGGCGCCTCGATCGACGCGTAGCAGACCTCGTTTATCCACGACGCGATGAGGCTCGCGATCTCCGCCGGCGTTGCATCCTCGGGAACCTCGACGCCCTCGGTCATCTCGGCGAGGATGCGATCGCCGGCGCGCCTGAGCGCCCCCCTGACCACGTCGTGACCCTCTCCGCCGAAGCGTTCCTCGACCGCCTTGAGTGCCTCGATGAGCCCGACCGCCATCATCTGGCCCCAGACGAACGTCGCGGCGGGGTCGAAGTCGGGATTCGCAAGCGCCTTGTCGCGATATCCCTGGACCGCCTCGGCGAACGGCCACGCCAGCGGCAGGCGCTCGCGCCGTCCGCCCCATGGCAACGACTCGGCGCCGTTGTCGCGCGCTCCCGGATGCGGCCGGACCGGTGTCCCTGTCCACGCGACGTCGCTCATGCGGCCCTCCCTTTTCTTGGAACGTCGTGGTCGAGCCTAAGCATTTTGCGCAACTCGTGGGGCGCTGGGTGGAGAGGGTTGTACGTTCGACGTGATCGATCGCGATCGCAAACTAAGACGAGGAGGTCGAATGCTGGAACGCGTCGCGCGCTGGAGCTACCGGCACCGCTGGGCGATGCTGGGCTTGTGGGTCGCCGCGCTGTTCGGTTTCGGTTTCCTGTCGAGCGTCGCCGGCGGCGAGTACTCGACGGACTTCTCTCTGCCCGGCGCCGAGTCGCAGGAGGCGTACGACCTCCTCACCGAGCGCTATCCGCAGTTCTCCGGCGACACGGCCGACATCGTCTTCCGTGCCGAGGACGGAGTCGTCGATCCCGACGTCCAGGCGCGCATGGAGGGGCTGTTCGCCGACATCGCGGAGCTCGACCACGTCGTCGCCGTCGAGAGCCCGTATTCGGAGCAAGCGGCGCAGCAGATCGCGCCCGACGGCGACATCGCGTTCGCGACCGTGCGTTTCGAGAACCTCGACCAGCAGCCGGTGCCCATCCCGATCATCGACGAGCTGAAGTCGATCGCGGCCGACGCCGAGCAGCCGGGCCTCACGATCGAGCCCGGCGGCAACGCGGTCCTGTTCTCCGAGTTCGAGGAGCCGGGCGGCGCCGAGATGATCGGGCTCCTCGCCGCGATGCTCATCCTGCTGGTCACGTTCGGGTCCGTGCTCGCGATGGGACTCCCGATCCTGATGGCTCTGTTCGGCATCGGCATCGGCATCGCGCTCGTCTTCGTCTTCGCCAACTTCGTCAACGTGCCCGACTTCACCCCGCAGCTCGCGTCGATGATCGGCATCGGCGTCGGGATCGACTACGCGCTGTTCATCGTCACGCGCTACCGCCAGCACCTGCACGCGGGGGCGGACCCCGAGGCGTCGGTCGTGAAGGCCGTCACGACGTCGGGCAAGGCGGTCCTGTTCGCCGGCACGACGGTCGTGATCTCGCTGCTCGGCATCCTGTTGATGGGCTTCGAGTTCGTCGAGGGCG
>DATBND010000117.1:0-10689 GCA_036554505.1 Actinomycetota bacterium
CGCAAGGGCATCGCCCGCGGTCGCTCGGTCCTCACGCTCGCCTACCGCGACGGCATCCTGTTCGTGGGGGAGAACCCCAGCAACGCCCTGCACAAGATCAGCGAGATCTACGACCGCATCGCGTTCGCCGCCGTCGGCAAGTACAACGAGTTCGAGAACCTGCGCCTGGCCGGCGTCCGGTACGCCGACCTGCGCGGCTACCAGTACGACCGTCGCGAGAAGATGACGCAGCCACAGACCCACACGGTCGACGTCCGGCGCCCGGGAGACGAGGCCTGATGCCGGTCCCGTACTACGTCTCGCCCGAGCAACTCATGAAGGACAAGGCCGATTACGCGCGCAAGGGCATCGCGCGCGGCAAGTCCGTGATCGCACTGGAATACGTCGACGGGATCGTGTTCGTCGCCGAGAACACCTCCGCGACCCTGCACAAGATCTCCGAGATCTACGACCGCATCGCGTTCGCCGCCGTCGGCAAGTTCAACGAGTTCGAGCAGCTCCGCATCGGAGGCATCCGCCTAGTTGACGTGAAGGGCTACTCGTACTCACGCGAGGACGTCACCGCCAAGGGCCTCGCAAACGCGTACTCACAGAGCCTCGGCAACATCTTCACCGCCGAGCTCAAGCCCTACGAGTGCGAGATCCTCGTCGCCGCGGTCGGCAGCTCGACCGAGACGAACGAGCTGTTCCACATCCTCTACGACGGGTCCGTGACCGACCGTCAGGGATGGGTTGCTATGGGCGGGCAGGCGGATGCCCTCGGCACCTACCTGAAGGACAAGTACCCGGCCAAGGTGCCCGACCTCGGCGGCGCGGTGAAGCTCGGCCATTCCGCGCTGCTATCGATCGAAGGACGCGACGTGCCGCCGGATGCCCTGGAGGTCGCGGTGCTCGACCGCACGCGCGCACGGCGCAAGTTCAGGCGCCTGTCGCGCGGGGAGTTGAAGAAGCTCCTCTAATACGCGTCCTCAGGCTTATCCTTTTCGGGTGGAGCGACGCATCTTCGGCACCGAGAACGAGTACGGCGTCACGTGCACCTTCAAGGGCCAGCGCCGGCTCTCGCCCGACGAGGTGGCGCGCTATCTCTTCCGCCGGGTGGTGTCGTGGGGGCGCTCGTCCAACGTGTTCCTCGAGAACGGCGCACGCCTCTACCTCGACGTCGGCTCGCATCCCGAGTATGCGACGCCCGAGTGCGACTCGGTCTACGACCTCGTCGTCCACGACAAGGCGGGGGAGCGCATCCTCGAAGGGCTGCTCAAGGCCGCCGAGACCCGCCTGAAGGAGGAGGGCATCTCCGGCGACATCTATCTCTTCAAGAACAACACCGACTCCGCCGGGAACTCGTACGGGAGCCACGAGAACTATCTCGTGTCCCGCTATGGCGAGTTCGGGCGCCTCGCCGAGGTCATGATCCCGTTCTTCGTCACTCGTCAGATCTACGCGGGGGCCGGCAAGGTCCTGCAGACCGCGCGCGGCGCGCTGTTCTGCATCTCGCAACGCGCCGAGCACATATGGGAGGGCGTGTCGTCGGCCACGACGAGGTCCCGGCCGATCATCAACACGCGCGACGAGCCTCATGCCGACGCGGAGAAGTACCGCCGTCTGCACGTGATCGTCGGAGATTCCAACATGAGCGAATGGACCTCGTACCTGAAGGTGGGCGCGACCGCCCTTCTCCTCCGTATGGTCGAGGAGGGCGTTCAGATCAGGGACATGACGCTCGAGAACCCGATCCGCGCCATACGCGAGATCTCACACGACACGACGTGCCGGCGGCGCGTGCGCCTCGCGAATGGGCGCGAGGCGTCGGCCCTCGACATGCAGAAGGAGTACCTGGACAAGGCGCTGCGTTGGGTCGACCAGCGCGACGACCGCGTCCTGAAAGAGATCGCCGGCATGTGGGAGCACGCGATCACGAGCCTCGAGCACGACCAGGACAAGCTCGACCGGCAGGTCGACTGGATCGCAAAGCGCAAGCTGATCGAGAGCTACCGGAGCCGCCACAACCTGTCGCTCGCGCACCCGCGCATCGCGTTGATGGATCTCGCCTATCACGACGTCAACCGCAAGCGCGGCCTCTACTACCTGCTCGAGCGCCGGGCGCTCGCCGAGCGGATGTGTGAGGAGGACGACATCGAGCGCGCCACCCAGGAGCCTCCGCAGAGCACGCGCGCGCGACTGCGCGGTGAGTTCATCCGCGCGGCGAAACGCAAGCGCCGCGATTTCACCGTCGACTGGGTCCACCTGAAGCTCAACGACCAGGCGCAGCGCACCGTCCTCTGCAAGGACCCGTTCAGAGCCGTCGACGAACGGGTCACGAAGCTCATCAGCTCCCTCTGATGCCCTCCTTTCGGGAGGGGAAGGTCGCCGGGCTCACCGAGGAGCGTCACGACATCCTTCGCGCGGTCGTGACGACGTCGTCCGGAGACGTCGACGCGGTTGGGTGGCCCGCCATGCTGGGCCCGGTCGAGGTAGGCGACCGGGTCGTGCTCAACACGACCGGGATCGAGCTCGGCCTCGGCACCGGAGGCAGCGCGTTCATATTGTGGGACCTCGACGGGCCCGGCCCCCCTGCGGAGTTCGCCGGGCACGTCGTCAAGCTCCGCTACACGCCATGGCAGACCGACGTCCTTGCCGCGGAGGCCCCCGAGAGCCCGCACCACGACGCGCTCGCGTCGGCGACCTCGATCGACGGGATGCCGGTCGTCGTGTGCGGGTTGCACTCTCAGGTCGCCGGAGTAGCCGCGGGCATCCGCGCCGCTGCCCCGGGCGCACGTGTCGGTTACCTCATGACCGACGCGGGAGCGTTGCCGATTGCGTGGAGCGACCTCCTGCGCACTCTCCGCGCCAAGGGATTGCTCGACGTCACGTGCACGAGCGGGCACGCGTTCGGGGGCGATCTCGAGGCCGTGAACGCGTTCAGCGGCATGATCGCGCTCCGGCACGCGGCGAACGCCGACGTGGTGATCGCCGCGCTAGGCCCCGGGATCGTGGGGACGAACACGGCGCTCGGGTTCTCGGGCCTGGAGCAAGGCCAGTTGCTCGACGCGGCGACGCTGCTCGGCGGCAAGTCGATCGCGTGTCTGCGGATCTCGTTCGCCGACGAGCGTGAGCGCCATCGCGGGGTCAGCCACCACTCGATAACGTCGCTCCGGCTCGCTACCGCATTGAGGTGCACCGTCGCCGTCCCGGCTCTCCCCGAGGAGGAGGGTGAGCGCGTCCACCTGCAGCTCTCCGCCGCGGGGATCGAGGCGCGTCACGACTTGACGTGGGCCGACGGGCGTCCCGGCCTCGACGTGCTCACCGGTGCCGGCGTCGAGGTGTCGTCCATGGGGCGCTCGATCGACGAGACGCCCGAGCTGTTCCTCGCCGCGGCCGCGGCGGGGGCGGTGGCCGCCGAGCGGCTGTAGCTCGGTAGTCTCGGCCGATGCGGCGGATCGAGCGACTCATCAACTTGATCGCGGCCCTCCTCGAAGCACCCCAGCCCATTCCGGTCGACGAGATCCGAACCAAGATCGCGGGCTACGAGCAAGACGAGTTCGACGCGTTCCGGCGCGCCTTCGAGCGGGACAAAGAGGCGCTGCGCGCGATGGGCATCCCGATCGAGCTCGTCAGAGACGTGCTGACCGACCAGGCCGAGGGCTACATCATCCGCAAGGAGAGCTACTACCTCCCGCAGCTCGACCTCGAGGCGGACGAGGTCGCGGCGCTCCGGCTCGCGGCCGACGCGGTGCTGGGCGCGGGTGACGAAGCTGCCTCCGGCCTCCTCAAGCTCTCGGTCGACCAGCCACTCGATCCGCTCGGGGGGCCGAAGATCGTGTGGGGAGCCGACGTCGCCGCGGAGCAGCCGCTCGTCCCCGAGCTCTACGCCGCGTTGCTCGTGCGTCACCCCGTCTCGTTCGAGTACGAAGGTGGAGCTACTCGCCGCCTGGAGACGTACGCGCTGTTGCACCGGCGCGGGCAGTGGTACGTGGTGGGGCGCGATCTCGATCGCGATGCGCTGCGCTCGTTCAAGCTCTCGCGGATCGTCGGCGCGATCGAGGTGCTCGACGGCACCTACGAGATCCCCGGCTCGTTCGACGCCGCCGCGCAACTGGGCGACGAGGCGTGGGAGCGAGGGCCCGACCAGGCGGTGGCGGTCACGGTTCGGTTCCCGCCGTCACTCACATGGTGGACCGAGCAGAACATGTCGGAGTGGCCGTCGACGCCGCGGCCGGACGGCGCGCGCGACGTGCAGCTGCAGGTCGGCCGCATAGAGGCGCTCGTCGCATGGATCATCGAGCGCGGCAGCGACGTCGAGATCGTCGCTCCCCAGGAGGCCCGCACGGCGCTCGTCGAGCACCTCCGGCCGTTCCTCGAGGAGCACGCTCGGTGACGCCGGCGGACGCGGGCCGGCTGGGGCGGCGGCTTCGGCGCATACTCGTGCTCCTTCCCTACGCGATCCGCCACCCAGGGGTGAGCGTCGACGAGCTGTCGCGCAAGTTCGGCGTCAAGAAACAGGACCTCGTGGCGGACCTCAACCTCGTCTTCCTCTGCGGGTTGCCCGGCTACGGACCCGGCGACCTGATCGATGTCGCGGTCGAGAACGATCGGGTGTTCGTCAGGATGGCCGACTACTTCTCGGCCCCCTTGAAGCTGACGCCGGCCGAGGCGGTTGCGCTGTACGCCGGCGGTGCCGCCATCGCAGACCTCCCGGAGATGGACGAGGCCGACGCGCTCCGGCGCGCACTGGCGAAGCTCGGTCGCGCGCTCGGCACCGGGAACGGACAGGAGGCCGCGCCGATCCAGGTCGCAGGAGGACCGGCCGGCGCGAGCGAGCACCTTCAGACGTTGCGCGACGCCCTCGTCGATCGCAAGCGCGTGCAACTCGAGTATTTCTCGGCGTCGCGCGGTGAGCTCACCGAGCGCGCGGTCGATCCCTGGGGACTGTTCACCGCGCTGGGTCGCTGGTATCTCATCGCGCTCGACCACTCGAGCGACGAGGAGAGGATGTTCCGCGTCGACAGGATCAGATCCGCGCGCGTGCTGAACGACCGTGCAGAGGTGCCCGACGAGTTCGACGCGGATCGGTACAGGGGCGCCTTCGTGCGGCGCGAGACGACGGGCCCACAGATGGAGCTCGAGGTCTCGCCGGCGGTGGCCCGCTGGTTCGAGGAGTACTACCCGGTCACCGAGTCGAAGACGCTTCCCGATTCGTGGCAGTCGATCAGGCTTGCCTACAGCGGGGAGCGGTGGGCCGCGACGCTCGTGTTGCAATTGGGAGCCGACGTACGAAACGTACGACCGCCCGCCGTGCTCGACGCGGCGCGGGGCCTGGCCCGTGCGATCGCCGACCGGCACGGCGCGTGAACGTCATCGAGGTCGAGGGCCTCCGAAAGGAGTACCGGCGGCTTCGCGGCGGATCGACGACCGCTGTCGCAGGGCTCGATCTCGCCGTCCCGGAAGGCGGGGTATTCGGGTTCCTGGGGCCGAACGGCGCCGGCAAGACGTCGACCATCCGCTGTCTGCTGGACCTGGTCAGGCCGAGCGCGGGACGATGCCGCGTCCTTGGCGCGGAGAGCCACAAGGACCTGGCCTCGGTCATCCATCGCATCGGGTCGATCGTCGAGACCCCGACGTTGTTCCCCAACTTCTCCGGGCGGCGCAACCTCTCGTTGTTCGGACGGATCCATGGGATCTCGCCGGCGCGTGTCGACGCCGTGCTCGAACGTGTCGGACTTGCAAGCCGGGCGGGTGACCGGGTGAAGACGTACTCGCTGGGCATGCGCCAGCGGCTCGGCATCGGTGCAGCTCTCCTGAAGGACCCGGACCTGCTGATCCTCGACGAGCCCGCGAACGGGCTCGATCCCGCGGGCATCAAGGAGGTGCGCGAGCTCCTCCGCGGCCTGGGTGCCGAGGGGCGGACGGTGTTCGTCTCCAGCCACATCCTCAGCGAGGTCCGCCAGACGTGCGACCGCGTCGCGATCCTGGCGCGGGGCCGGTGCGTCACGGCGGGGCCGGTTGGAGAGGTTCTCGCGTCCGGCCACTCGACGGGGATCCTGGTCGCGCTCGACGACGTCGAGGCCGGGCTGAGGGCGCTGCAAGGGGAGGGCATCCCGGCCGTGCGCGCCGACTCGAAGATACGAGTTGAGCTCGACCCGAGCCAGGCCGCGCGCGTCACGAAGGCCCTGGCCGACCGTCGGCTGTACGTCACGGAGCTTCGGCCTGACGAGGCCGACCTCGAGACGGTGTTCCTCGAGCTGACGGCCGACCGT
This sequence comes from Actinomycetota bacterium, assembly GCA_036554505.1. Classification (GTDB taxonomy): domain Bacteria; phylum Actinomycetota; class CADDZG01; order CADDZG01; family WHSQ01; genus DATBND01. Next base: position 6,255 of record DATBND010000117.1, read on the forward strand.
CCCGACGAGGAGGGCGAGTCGTGACCGCGTTGTTCGCGGTCGAGATCAGGCGCTTCCTGGCGCGTCGCCTCATGCGCGTGCTCGCCCTTCTGATCGTCGCCGGGATCCTCGTCGCCGGGACGATCGTGTTCTTCAGGTCGTCGAAGACCCAAACGACTCCGGAGGTTCGGGCGGTCGTCCTCGAGGACGGGTCGGTGAGCTGCCTGAGCGAGGACTTCGGCGGCGGAGGCTCGATCCCGCGCGGTCAGACTCCCGAGGAGTTCTGCGAGTCGCTCACACCCACGTTCCAAAACGACCGCCGCTTCCATCTCACGTCGCTGCGTGAGGCGTGGCTGGGCCTCGGCGCGAATCTGATCATCGTCGCCTGGCTGCTCGGTGCGAGCTTCGCCGGCGCGGAATGGCATACGGGCGCGATGACGACATTGTTGACCTGGGAGCCCCGCCGCACGCGCGTGTTCTTCCTGAAGCTCGCCGCGTGCGTAGTCATGGTCTATCTGGGCGCGATCTTCTTCGAGCTGTTGCTCGGCGGCGCGCTACTTCCCGCCGCGATCTTCAGGGGTTCGACAGCGGGTGCAGACGCGGAGTGGTTGCGCGACTCAGCCGGCGTGATCGCGCGCGTCGGCCTTGCTTGCAGCGTGGGCGGAGCGATCGGCTTCAGCCTTGCCTCCCTCGGGCGGAACACGGCCGCGTCGCTCGGGATCGGGTTCGGCTACCTGCTCGTGGTGGAGAACCTGATCCGAGGGCTCAGACCCCAGTGGGCGGGATGGCTGCTCGGCGACAACGTCGCGGCGTTCGTCGAGGGCTCGCCAGAGAGCGTCTTGACCGCGGGCCGCTCTCTGGCCGAGACGGGTCTGACGATCGGGTCCTATGCGGCGGTGGCGGCAATCCTGGCGTGGATGTTCTTCCGCCAGCGCGACGTGACCTAGCTCTTCTCGGTGTCCAGCAGCGACGGATCCAGGCGCAGCCATGCGACCGGCGGATCGATGCGACGCGTGTGGAGCTCGTCGACGTGCTCGGCGAACATCCCAGCGATACGCCGGATCGCCTCCTGCACAGGGACGAGCGTCGCCGGAGCCTGACGGCGCACGATCAGGCCCGAGAGATACGCGTCGAGCTCGACCAACCGCTCGTGGATGACGATCCAGGCGGAGCGGCCGTGGGGGAGGAGGAACCCTGCTCGGTAGAAGACCTCGAACGACGGGCCCGCGTTCATGCCGGGATGCTCGGGGCCCATCGGCAGCGTGGTGATGGCCTCGCCGAGAGGCTTGATCACCGTGATCATGAGATAGACGGCGGCGTCGGCGAGGCACTTCAACTGAGCGTCGGTCTCGTCGACGTGCCCGAAGAAGCGCGCGAGCACGTGCAACGTCACCTCGTACGCGACGTTGAAGACGTCGAGCACGCGCGCCGTGTTCGCATCGGACACGAGCGGGCCGCCCTCCGAGTCCGGCGGGGTGTGCACGAACGCGGCGAGCACCGGTCGGGCCGGCTCGAAGCCGGGGTCGGACCTCTTCATCTCCAGGAACTCGCCCAGGGCCTCGAGGAAGCGGCCGTAGTGAGCGTCGCGCCAGTGCCCGCGCGGGCCCTCTCCTTGCTCGACGACGGTGTTGATCGCGACGAGCGCGCTCGCCAGGTCGGTGACGGGGGTGAGCTCCGGCCAGTGGAACGACTGCGGGGTCGCTTGCGCGCGCGGGGGCCCGATGAAGAGCCAGTCCTCACCGTGCCGTTCGACGAGGTGCTTGAAGCCCTCCTCGATCGACCGATACAGGTGCCCGACCGTCGCGAAGTCCTGGGGCCGCGGAGCGATGTCCTCCGACGTCATGATCGGCTCGACCTCGCCGACGACCTCGAACCCCTCCGCATCGGGCAGCGTGATCCCCTCCGGGCGCTCGAGGAAGAGGAAGTGCCGCAGCGCCGGCTCGCCGAAAGGGAGGAGGGCGAACTGCACGGCAGGCGGGTAGTAGCGGCCGCGTTGCGGGAAGTTCGGCCGTCCGACGCGCGGCGCGCCTCCGACCGCCAGCAACATGTTGTTGACGAGCGCGAGATGCTGCATCTCCTCGGTCGCCACGCCCAGGACGATCTTGCGCCACCGCTCGATCGCCTCCAGCTGCCGGGGGGTCACACCCTCGCCGGCGCTTTGCTTGAGACTGAACGCGGCGTAGAGGTACTGGCAGCAGATCGCGTGCTCAAGCTCCGCCGCCTCGGTGAGCATGTAGATGAGCGCGTCGCGGTGCTCGATCGTTATCGGCGATTCCAAGTCGGAGACCTCCAGCGTGTCCGTCGCCACTCGTCGAGACGAGTGGCCGAGCCAGACTACACAGGGGCCTGCGGCGCGCCGCTCAGGCGGACTGCGCCGCCTTCTTCCCGTACATCTTGACGACCTCGTTCGCCGCGGCCCGCCGCGAGAGCGAGAACGAGAACGTCGATCCCTTGCCCCACGTCGAGTCGACCCATATGCGTCCGCCGTGCACGCGCACGAGCTGTGCGCAGAGGTACAGGCCCACTCCGGTGCCGCCGTGGGCGCGTGTCGAGGAGCCGTCGACCTGACGGAAGCGCTCGAAGATGTGCGGGATGTCGGTGGAAACGATTCCGGCGCCCTTATCGACGACGTCGATGCGCAAGCTGTCGCCTTCGTCGGACGCGCGAATCGTGACGGCCTCCGGCGTCTCCGAATACTTCAGCGCGTTCTCGACGAGGTGGCGCAGCACGAGCGAGACCTTCGTCTCGTCACACGGCCACGTGAGATCGGCGGGCAGCTCGAGCGATATCTCGCGGTCGGGATGCTGCTCGAGGACGTCGGTGGCGACCTCCCGAACCAGCGCGGCGACGTCGTTGGTCTCGATCCGGAGCGAGGCCTCACGTGCCTCGATCTTCGAGACGTAGAGGAGGTCCTCGATCAGCCGCTCGAGCTGGGCGGCCTTGGCGTCGATCGTGCTGAGCGCGTCCTTGGCTTCCTCGACCGACGCGTTCGGCACGCGGCGCATCAAAGTCTTCGCGAAGCCCTTGATGATCGTCAGGGGAGTGCGTAGCTCGTGTCCGATCATGGCAACGAAGTCGCGTTGGGTCTGGATGCGCTCGCGCTCGACGGTGATGTCGTCCATGATCAACACGCGTCCCATCGGGGAGCCCGGGACTTGCACGTCGTTGACCCTCACCTTGTAAGTGCGCTGAGGCGTGCCGACCTCGACCTCGTCCTGCAACTCGCCGTGTCCCGCAAGGAGACGCTCGAGGTCGGGGTGGCCGAGGGCTCCCTCGACCTGACGGCCGGAGGAGAAGTCGAGCGACACCCCGAAGAGCTGCTCGGCAGCGGGGTTGAGGGCGACGATCTTCGCAGCGGCGTCGACGAGCACGATCGGGTTCACGACGCCGTGGATGATGGACGCGAGCTCCGTCTCCTTGCGCACGACCTCGCCGTAGAGCTCGGCCGCGCCCATGGCGCTCGCGCACTGTTGCGCAAACGCGCGCAGGATGTCGGTCCGCTCCGCGACGATCGCCTCGTCCGCCGCGATCACCAGGACGCCGCGGCTCCCCATGGACGTGTGGAGCCCCAGAGCCACCCACGTCGTGTCATCGCCTCCGGCGAACGTGGCCAGGTCGGCGCTCTCGATCGCCTCTGCGACGGACTCGTGCTCGATGAGCGCGCGGATCGTCGGCTTGTCCACACCGCGGAACACGCCGCGGCGCAGGGTTCCGTTCTCGTGGTCGAACAGACAGGCGAACCCGTCGCGCGATCCGGCGAGCCGGCCTCCGCCGTCGAGGACGTCCTGCAGGAGCTTGTCGACGTCGAGCGTTCCGAGGAGACCCCGGCTCGATTCGACGAGGGCCAGCAAGTCTGACGAGCGCTGCTCCGCCTCCTCGTGGAGACGCGCCCTGTAGATCACGCCGGCGGCCTGGTCGGCGAACATCTGCGCCAGGCGGAGATCGTCGTCGTTGAAGGAGCCGGAGGGGGCCGACACCGCGAGGTTCAGAACGCCGATCGGCCGTCCCTGGGCGCGCAACGGGACGACGATGCTGCACGCCGGTGGGCGTTCCTTCGGGACGAAGTTGACGAACGCGTCGGTGTCGACGTCGTCGAGGCGCAACGGCTTGCCGGTCGCGAGGACGTGGCCGGCGACGCTCTCGCCGACCGGAAGCGAGCTGCCGATCGGCACCTGCGACGAGATGCCTCCGGCGGCGACGAGACGAAGCTCGCGCTCGGCCTCGTCGAGCAGCATGATCGAGCCCTGGTCGGCGTTGAGGAGCTTCATCGCGGTCTGGACCATCGCCCGCACGGCCTGCGGCAACGCCATCGCGGACGATGCGATCTCGCTGACCTTGAGCGCGGCTTCCAGAGCGGCATCGCGCTTGTCCGAAGTCCTCGGGAGCTCGGCCCGGCTCCTCCCAAATAAAGGCATGGTTAGTCATCGGCCTGGGGGCGTCCGTCTTGAGGGGCTTG
>DATBND010000134.1:0-4930 GCA_036554505.1 Actinomycetota bacterium
AGTACGCCGCGATCCTCGAGAGGATCGCGGGGGTGGAAGTACGCCGCGATCCTCGAGAGGATCGCGGGGGTGGAAGTACGCCGCGATCCTCGAGAGGATCGCGGGGTGGGCTAACTCTGAACGGCAAGTCGAGCGTTGTTCGTTGACTTGGCGCGCTCGAGGGCCTACGCTTTCCACCCTCGTAACTACGGGGGTGTGACTCGCTTCCAGTCCACAGCGGGTCCACGGTGGTTCCACAGGGCCGGGCTCGAGCTCCGGCCGCGTTGACGCACTCGCACGGGCGAGGGAGGTCGAGATGACGGATCTGGGTTACCGGGGGCCACAGGCCTGCAAGATCGTGGGGATCACCTACCGCCAGCTCGACTACTGGACGCGCACCGGCCTCGTCGAGCCGTCGTTGCAGCCGGCACAGGGGTCGGGGACCCAACGGCTGTACTCGTTCAACGACCTCCTCCAGCTCAAGGTGATCAAGAACCTCACCGACGCCGGCGCGAGCCTGCAGAAGGTGCGTCAGGCGATCGACTACGTGCAGAACCACGTCTCGGACGACTGGTCCAAGGTCACGATCGTCGCGAACGGCGGCGGCGTGTACGCGTGCACGTCGGACGCCGAGGTGCTCGACCTTCTCAGGTCCGGTCAGGGAGTGCTCGGCGCGGTAGTCGACGTCGGCCACGTGCGCGAGCAGCTCACCGGGACGTTGCGCGAGCTCCGGCCGACGGCCATCCCGGTGGAGTACGGTTCGGACGAGCACACGAGAGGCACGGCCGAGGAGGGCTAGACATAGCCGCAGGCACCGAGCGTGGCGACGCACCCGGAGGCCTTCCCCACACCCTGGTCGACTTCGCACACAACAGCGAGCGTCAGTTCGCCCAGCTGCTCGACTTCTATCAGATCGAATGGCTCTACGAGCCGACGACGTTCGACATCGACTGGGATCGCCACGGCGGAGTGACGCATCGGTTCTCGCCCGACTTCTACCTGCCCGAGTTCGACCTCTACATCGAGATCACGACGCTCAACCAGAAGCTCGTGACGAAGAAGAACCGCAAGGTGAGGCGCCTGCAGGAGCTGTATCCCGACGTCAAGTGCAAGATCCTCTACCAGCGGGATTACGTGAACCTCCTGCTCAAGTACGGTCTCGAAGATGAGTCCGATGCCGCGGCTCGTGCACGCGCCCAAGCTCCGCCCGGGGACGACCCTCCGTTCCTCGGCCCGGCCCTCGCGGGCTGAGCTCGCCTAAGTGGACGCGCCGGGACGCCAGACTCCTCTTCTGGACGCGCACCGCGCGCTCGGCGCGCGGCTCACCGAGTTCGCGGGCTGGGAGATGCCGCTCCAATACGACGGCGTCATCGCCGAGCACAACGCCGTTCGCACCGACGTCGGAGTGTTCGACGTGTCGCACCTCGGGAAGCTCCGCGTCCGCGGCCCCGGCGCGGGGGACGCGCTCCAGCACGCGCTGACCGCGGACGCCGTGGGTCTCGCCGAGGGGAGGGCGACGTACTCCCTCGTGTTGACCGACGACGGAGGGTGCGTCGACGACGTCTTCGCCTACCGGATAGGTCCCGAGGAGTGGTTGATCGTCCCGAACGCCGCCAACGTCGCGGCCGTCGCTCGATCGATCACCGATTCGGGCGAGGGCTTCGAGCTCGTCGACGAGTGGGATCGGTGGGCGATCCTCGCCGTTCAAGGCCCTCGCTCGTTCGAGGTCTTCGAGTCCGCCTTTCCGGGCGCGGGCGCGACCGAGCTCGCGCTGCACGCGTGGCGCGACATCGACGTCGACGGCGAGAGGGGGCTCGTGGCGCGTACCGGCTACACCGGGGAGCGAGGATTCGAGCTCTACGCGCCTTCGGCCACGGCCGGAGCGGCGTGGGACCGGCTTCTGAAGCATGGCGCCCGCCCGGTGGGGCTGGGCGCGCGCGACACGCTGCGGCTCGAGATGGGTTACGCCCTGTACGGGCACGAGCTGACGCTCGACGTCAACCCACTGGAGGCATCGCTCGGGTGGGTGCTCGCGTGGGACACGCCGTTTCGCGGACGACCCGCTCTCGAGAAGGTGAAAGCGGACGGCGCCGCGCGCAAGCTCTGGGGCGTGCAATGCCGGGGCCGGGGAGTGCCGCGCCAGGGCTACCGCGTCCTCTCGGGCGAGGACGAGATCGGGACCGTGACCAGCGGCAACTTCTCACCGACGCTCGGCGGCGGCGTCGCGCTGGTCATGGGCCCGTCCGAGAAGGTGCCGGAGCAGGGATCGCAGGTCGCGATCGACGCGCGGGGCCGCGCGATCGAGGGCGATATCGTGAAGCCCCCGTTCGTGAAGAAGCGATGAGCCGAAGGATCGAGTCGCCAAATTGACAAGTCGACAGAGAACGCGCTGATGGACTTCATCCCCCACACCCCCGACGACGATCGCGCGATGCTCGAGGCGATCGGCCTCGGGTCCCTCGACGAGCTGTTCGAGACGATCCCCGAGGGGGTCCGGCTCGACCGGCCCCTCGACCTCCCTCCCGAGCTGTCCGAGGTCGAGCTCGCCCGCCACATGGCCGAGCTCGCCGGCGCGTCGCAGGATGCGACCCGGCTCGTGTGCTTCGCGGGGGGAGGGGCATACGACCACCACGTGCCGGCTGCGGTCAGAGCTCTCGCCGGGCGCGCCGAGTTCGCGACGTCGTACACGCCCTATCAGCCCGAGCTCTCCCAGGGCGTGCTCCAGGCGGTCTACGAGTTCCAGACGCTCGTGTGCGAGATCTACGGGATGGAGGTGGCGAACGCGTCCCTCTACGACGGGGCGAGCGCGCTCGTCGAGGGGGTCAACCTCGCGGTGAGGGCTACCGGTCGCCACAAGGCCGTCGTGGGGGCGGGGGTGCATCCTCACTACCTCGAGGTCCTCCGTACCTATACCTCAGGTCTAGAGATCGACATCGTCGTGGCCCCGTTCGGGCCCGACGGAGTGACCGACTGGTCGGCGGTGGACCTCGAGGGGGCCGCCGCGGTCGTGTGCGCCTATCCCAACTTCTTCGGCCGGCTCGAGGACCTCGCCGCGTCGGCGGCGGCGGCACACGATCACGGCGCCCTCAGCGTCGCGGTCGTCGACCCCACCGCCATGGGCGTCCTCGCCTCGCCGGGCGACGCGGGCGCCGACATCGCGGTGGGGGAGGGCCATGCACTGGGCAACGCGTTGTTCTACGGCGGGCCCTACGTCGGGCTGTTCGCAACAAAGCTCGAGCTCGTTCGCCAGGTGCCCGGCCGCATCGCCGGCGAGACCCTCGACGCGGACGGGCGGCGCGCGTTCGTGCTGACCCTGCAGGCGCGCGAGCAGCACATCCGGCGGGCCAAGGCGACCTCCAACGTGTGCACCAATCAGACGCTCATGGCCATCGCCGCAGGAATCCATCTCTCGTGGCTCGGACCGAAGGGACTGGAGCGTCTCGGCGAGATCTGCGTGCGGCGCGCCGCGTACGCGGCCGCGCGGCTGGGTGACATCCCGGGCTGCTCGGTGCGATTCGCGGGGGCGCACTTCAAGGAGGTCGTGATCGAGACGCCCGTCGCCGCCGACGTCCTTGCGCGCGGTCTCGCGCGGCGCGGGTTCCTGGCCGGGCCCGCGCTGGGCCGGTGGTTCCCGGAGCTGTCGTCGTGCCTGTTGATCGCGGTGACCGAGAAGCGCACTGCGGACGAGATAAACGCTCTCGCCGAGGCGATCGAGAAGGAGCTTGCTGAGGCATGACCACCGCACGCACGCTCGAGCCTTCCGCGGGAACACGCGGCGCGGACTTCCCGCTCATATTCGAAACCGGGAGGCCGGGCCGGAGGTCGTGGTCGCTTCCGGATGCCGGAGTCGAGGGCCCGACGCTCGACGAGCTCGTGCCGGCCGAGCACCGCCGCGCGCGCCCGCCGCGCCTTCCCGAGGTCAGCGAGCGCGACCTCGTGCAGCACTACACGAGGCTGTCGCAACGAAACTGGGCGATCGACGTCGGTGCGTACCCGCTCGGCTCGTGCACGATGAAGTACAACCCGAAGCTCGCAGAGGACGCCGCCGCGCTCCCGGGGTTTGCCCAGCTCCACCCGATGGCCGACGACGAGCTAGTGCAGGGAGCGCTAGAGCTCCTCGGGACGCTCGAGCGCGCGCTGTGCGAGGCGACGGGCATGGCTCGCCTCACGTTCCAGCCCGCGGCGGGGGCTCAGGGCGAGCTCACCGGCCTGTTGATCATGCGGGCGTACCACACCGCGCGCGGCGACGTCCGGAAGCGCGTGATCATCCCGGACTCCGCGCATGGCACCAACCCGGCCAGCGTGTCGCTCGCCGGATACCAGGCGAGCGAGGTGCCGTCCGACGAACGCGGTCTCGTCGACCTCGACGCGTTGCGCGCCGCGCTGGATGAAGACGTCGCGGGCCTGATGCTGACGAATCCGAACACGCTGGGGCTGTTCGAGCGCGACATCCGCGAGATAGCGGCCGCGCTGCACGAGGTCGGCGGCCTCCTTTACTACGACGGCGCGAACTTCAACTCGATCGTCGGGCTCGTGCGCCCGGGCGACATGGGCTTCGACATCGTGCATCTCAACCTGCACAAGACCTTCGCCACGCCGCATGGCGGTGGGGGACCGGGATCGGGCCCCCTCGTGGTGTCCGAACGTCTGGAGAGATACCTCCCGGCGCCGGTTCTCGTGTGGGACGACGGGGCCGAGCGCTGGCGCTGGGACCACGACCGCCCGGACTCGGTGGGCCGGATCCATTCGTTCCACGGCAACTTCGGGATCAACGTGCGTGCGTACGCGTATCTGCGCTCGCTCGGGGCCGCCGGGTTGAAGAAGGTCGCCGAGCGGGCGGTGTTGAACGCCAACTATCTCCGCACGTTGATCGCGGCCGCGTACCCGACCGCGTTCCAGGGCACGTGCATGCACGAGTTCGTCGCGTCGGCCAAGCCTCTGAAGAAGCACG
>DATBND010000160.1:0-11834 GCA_036554505.1 Actinomycetota bacterium
CTGAAGTCGCTCGAGAGCGAGCCGGGTTTTCATTTCGAGGAGCGCGATGTCACGCAGAGCCTCGACGTCGAGGACGACGTCGACTTGGTGCTCCACATGGCATCGCCCGCCTCGCCACCCGATTATCTGGAGCATCCGATCGCGACGCTCGACGTCGGCTCGATCGGGACGAGGAACTGTCTGGAGCTTGCGCGCGCCAAGGGGGCCCGGTTCTTCCTCGCGTCGACCTCCGAGTGCTACGGAGACCCCGTCGTCCACCCTCAGCCCGAGACCTATTGGGGCAACGTCAACCCCATCGGGCCGCGCAGCGTGTACGACGAGGCCAAGCGTTTCTCAGAGGCGCTCACGACTGCGTACCACCGCGCTCACGGGCTGCCGGTGCGCATCGCGCGCATCTTCAACACGTACGGCCCTCGCATGCGACGGGCCGACGGCCGCGCCGTGCCCAACTTCATCGACCAAGCCCTTCACGGCAAGCCCGTCACCGTGCACGGTGACGGGTCGCAGACGCGCTCGCTGTGCTACGTCGAGGACCTCATCGAGGGACTGTGGCGGCTGATCAACTCCGACCACTCGACGCCTATGAACATCGGCAACCCGGAGGAAGCCAAAGTACTGGAGCTCGCGCGCCTCATCGTGGAGCTCGTGGCGAGCTCATCGGAGCTGGCCTTCGTCGAGCGCCCGGTCGACGATCCTCAACAGCGCTGCCCGGACATCTCGCTGGCGCGCGCGACGCTCGGCTGGGAGCCGCAGGTGCAGATGCGCGAGGGCTTGGGCCGGACGATCGAATGGGCGCGCGACCGCTGGACTTAGATCGCGACCGGGCCGACGGACAGCAGCTAGGCCGAGGCCTCCTCGTCGACGACCGCCATCGGGCGGGCCAGTGGCACCTCGATCACGAGGGTCGCGCCGCGGCCCGACTCGCTCTCCACCCGGATCCGCCCCTGCATCGCCTCCAGTGACCGCTTTGCGATGAACAAGCCGACGCCGGCCCCCTGGGTCTCGCGCGTCAGCGGATCACCCAGTCGTACGAAGCGCTCGAAGATGCGCTCATGATCCGCGCGCGCGATACCTGGTCCCTCGTCGGAGACCGAGACGCGGCCGTAGCCGTTCGCGCGGGAGGTCGTCACCGTCACGCGGCCGTCCCCGTACTTCAACGCGTTGTCGATCAAGTGATCGATGGTCTGCCGGAGCTTCTCCTTGTCGGCCCTGACCACGAGATCCCCCGAAGGGCCTTCGACGCGCAGACGGTCGCTCGCGAAGCGACGGGCGCGCTTTGCGACGAGCGCGGTGAGGTCGAGCTGGTCGGGCGCGATCGTGACTCCCTCGCCGTCGAGCTGAGAGACGAACAGGAGGTTCATCACCAATCGCTCGAGACGGTCGGCTCCCCGGCCGAGGACCTCGACCATCTGGTCCAGCGTCTCCGCGGGGACGTTCGAAGAGCCGCGCTCCAACACCTGCAACGAGCCCTTGATCGTGGTGAGCGGCGTCCGCAGCTCGTGCGAGATGGTCGACAGGAAATCCGACTTCGCCTCCTCAGCCTCGTGCTGAGCCGTGACGTCGCGCACCAGCACGACCCACCCGGCCTCGTCGCTCGACGCCGTCTCGTCGCCAACCACCGACACCCAGCGCGTCGGGCCCTGGCTCGTCAAGAGCTCGAGCTCGGAATCGGGGTCCGCCAGGACGAGGTCGCGCCTCTCGAGACGGCGTTGCTGACGGTCTCGGACGACGAGCTTGTCCCACCACGTATGCCCCACCATCTCGTCGGCCGAGTAACCGGTGATGCGCTCGAGCGCGGGGTTCCACGCGCGCACCACACCTGCGTCGTCGAGCAGGCATATGCCTTCCTTGGAGCCGTCGAAGATGCGACGGAACCGCGCGCGCTCCTCCGCGACCTCGCCGAAGAGGCGATACGAGTCGAGGGACAGCGCGAGCTCGCTCGCGAGCGCCTCGAGCATCTGCGCGTCCGATTTGCCGAAGCCGTCCGCCCCCAGGCGGTCGAGCGCCATGAGACAGCCGACGACATCGTCACCTTCGATCAGGGGAACCGCCACCATGCTCCGGACACCGAGACGACGAAGCAGGGTGGAAGCGGCGCGATCCGCCCCGGGCTCGGCGATCACGGGCGCACCGGTCGAGGCGACGAGTCTCAGCACGGCGTCGAGCGCAGGGCCGGTCGGATCGAGGTCTGCGACCACATCGCCGTCCCGGATCCCGGACCAGCGCGACCGCTTCTGCACGGGGAGCACGACGCGCGCCTCGGCGGCCGATGCCGTTTCCGCCACCGCCCGCAGGAACTGGAGCAAGGCGCCGTTCATGTCGGGGGTCGCGGCAAGGGCGCGGCTCGCGCCGTGGAGATGCGACACGCGATCGCGCTCGATCGTCTGCTTCACCACAGCCCGGTAGCCGAGATACAAGGCGCCGATCGCAAAGGGGAACAGCGCGACCGTCCACTCGGCGCTCTGGTACGAGGCCGCAAAGAGGACTCCCAACGTGACGTTGCCGGCGAGATTGAGCCCGACGGCGGGAGCGATGTCGCGCGAGAGCTCGGCGAGGGTGCGGCGCTCCGCGAGCGAGATCGCGATCGTTACGAACACGTGGGTCAGAAAAGCGAAGACGAGGGCCGCGAACACCGCCAGCAGCGCCTTCGCCGGGCTGAAGACGACGGACTCGTCATGGTAGAGGGCCCAGATACCGGCGGCCGCGGCGGCCGCGCACCCGTATTCGGCGACGTTGAAGACGGCCTTCACCGGCGATACCCGTCGTGCGACGTTGACGAGGATCGTCGCGACCGTGACGCCCCACACCGCTTGAGGGAACGACAACGCGATCACCATCGGCAAGAAGACGGCCTCGGCCGCGCTCAGTCCTTGCCTGCCGCGGTGATGGTGGAACAACAGCATGGCGTACTCGGAGAAGGCGAACACCAAGCTGAGCCAGACCCACGAGGCGTCACGGTCGAGGCCCGCGCCGTGCGCGACCGTCAAGACGAGGATGCCGCCGAGAGCCGCGGCGAGCGCTGCGACATAGACGATCACGAGCCGGTGATCGGAAGGGGCGCCGGCGTCAGCCGCGTGCACGGTGGGCGGCTAGTCCCAGGACGCGGCGTACCACGCCGACTGCCACGAGCTGGCTTGCCACGACGAGCCCTGCCATGAGCTTCCTTGCCAGGACGAGCCCTGCCACGACGACCCCTGCCACGAGCTGGCCTGCCACGACGACGCCTGCCACGAGCTCGCCTGCCACGACGACGCGTCCCAGCCCGTCGTCGAGTAATCCACCGCCACGAACGGGACGAAGCCGGCGGGGTTCGCGAGCCCCACGCGTGCGGGGTCCGTCTGGGCGACGTACTCGCCGGAGAGCCCGACCTCGCCCGCCGGGCCCACGACCTCGAGCCCGAGCGAGCCTCGATCCGAGGCGATCGAGCCGAGCCCGTTCGACCTGGAGAGGCCTGCGTTGGCGGCGTCGGTTGTCGTGGCCGTCGCGGCCGCGAATGCATCGACGATGCCGTTGCCGCTCGCGATCGGAGTGCCCTCGGCGATCGGACGCGCAGTGGACGTCAGACGGTACTTGACCTGGTCCGGCGTGAGGCCGGGATTGCGCTGGAGGATCTGGGCGACGATTCCCGAGACGGTCGCGGTGGCCATCGACGTTCCCGTCCCACGGAAGTAGTCGTCGGACACGACCGCCGACGATCCGTACTTCTGGTCGATGGCGCTCCCCGGTGAGCGCAGCGACACCGTGTGCACGCCGGGCGAGACGACGTCCGGCTTCGCGAACCCATTCGCACGCGTCGGTCCCCGCGCCGAGAAGATCGGCACGGTGTCGTCGTCGATGGTCATGCTTCCTTCGTCGTTGGAAGCGCCGACGGTGATGATGAAGGGATCGTCTCCCGGCTTCATCACCGTCGACGCGTTGGGGCCCGTGTTGCCGCCGGACGCCACGACGACGATGCCTGCGCGCCACGCTTTCTCGACCGCGTAGTTCAGCGGCGAGAAGCGGTAGTCCTGAGCCGAGTCGGTCCCGAGCGAGAGGTTCAGCACGCGGATGCCGTACTCGTCCCTGTGCGCGACCACCCATTGGATGCCGGCCAGCACGTTCGACACGTCGCTCGATCCGTCGTATCCGGCGACCTTCACCGAGACGAGGTTCGCCCCGGGGGCGGCCCCCACGTACTTGCCGTTCGACGCCGAGCCGTCGCCCGCGATGAGCCCCGCCATGAACGTGCCGTGGCCGAACGTGTCGGCACAACGCGCCTCTGTCGTCTCCTCGTGCGAGAAGTCCTCGCAGTGAACGACGCGGCCGGCGAGATCGGGGTGTGCCGCGTAGATGCCGGTGTCGAGCACCGCGACCGTCACGCCGGACCCGTTCGTGCCCTCCTGCCAGAGGCTCGTCGACCGAACGACCTTCTGGATCCGATGAGTGATCCCGGAGCCGTCACCCGTGCCGTGGAAGCCGACCGGCGCGTCCGGCGAGACGGACAGGATGCCCTGGCGGCGGACGAGGGCGTCCAGGGCGCGCTCGTCCACGCGCGCCTCGACCGAGTCGACGAGAGGAAGAGGTGTCACGACGCGGCCCCCGGCCGTGCGAACGGCATCGCGCGCCGCCGCTATCCCGTCGCCTCGCACGATCACCGACACCGCGCGCTCGAGCGGCAGGCCGGCCGCGCCGGTCGCGGGGGCAAACCCCGCGGCCATCAGACACAGAGCGAGGATCGCCGTGGCGAGGCCCCGGAGGTCTCTCGAAACCAGTGCCCGGCGCGGGAAGGCAACGGCTGCGGCTGGCTGCAAGAGACCTCCTCTCGAGGGAAGGGGCGGGACAGGGTTCTTCTTGCGCCTGTTGCTAGGGGGCCATGATTGCGTAACCGAACGGTCGGTCGTATAGCCCACTTGGGCCATTTAACGCATAGCGCGAACGGACTAGTCCTGGAAGCTCGTTCCAGGCCCGCCGGTCCGGCGACCTCTAGCCGCGTTCGGCGGCGAGGCCGTCGACGACCTTGACGACCTCGTGATAGCGCTCGTCCGCCTCGTGCGGGGAGTTCGCGATCGAGGTGACCCCGAGCTTGCCGAAGCCGGGCAGCGCGCCCAGAAGGTGCAGGGTCACGCCCGTTCGGGACTCGCGATCGAAGGCGAGCCCACTGCGCTGCACCGCGTCGATCACGTCCGCGGGCCGAAGGCCGACGTAGGTGGCGGACTTCAGGTTGTCGGTGCCGATGTAGTACTTGGGAGTCGACGCCGCGATCAGCTCACCGGTGGTGTCGTCGTACGAGCCCTCCGTGACGAGGCGCGCCATCAGGAACGGGTGGGTCGTGCCTCCCATGCGGAGGTTGATCTCGGTCAGATAGACGCGGTTGCCTCCGCGCGACGGCACGACCACGAAGTCGATTCCGAACGGACCGATCACGCCCTTCTCCGAGAGCAGCCGCGCTACCTTGATCGCGGCGCGCTGAACGTCCATGCGGTAGTGCGAGCGCGCGGGGAACCGGCAACCCAGGTAGACCTGGTCGTCAGGCCCTCCGAGTATCTGGTCGTGGGTCGAGACGACTTCGAACGCGCCGCTCGGTGCTATTCGCATCTGGACGCTCGGCGAGACCATGGCGGGATGGCGCTCGAGCTCTTCCACGATCGCGCCACCCACAGCGATCTTCTGCTTGTACGTTTGCCATGACTCTGCGTCCGAGCAGAACGTCGTCTTCGACTCCTCCAAGGGATGCGCGACGTGGCCCATGTCGATGACCGCGTTGCCCTGACCGGAGAAGCCTTCGTTCAGCTTGATGACGACGGCTTCGGCGTGCGGATGCCGATCGCGCAGCGCGTCGATCGCGCGCCCTACCTCGTCGACCGACCACAGGTCCTCGGCTCCCTCGAGGACCCGGACTCCGGCCGCACGCGCGATCTGCCGGGAGCCGCTCTTGTGGCCCAGCGCTATGAGGTCGGGATGGGGCCCGTACAACGCGATGCCGAGACGCTCACTGAGCATCTGCTCCAGCGGCGTCACGTTGAAGTTCAGCATGTACGCGTCGGCGGGGTCGCCCGCGGCGCGGCCGATCTCGGCGAGGACCTCGTCCCTCGCCAGCAGCTTCTCTGTCAATGCGCGCGGCTCGGCGTCCCGCACGGCGATCATCGTCAGGCGATCGCGCGCGTGGGCGGGATCGTCGAGAAACGAGAGGTAGTAGTCGACGACGACGGGGTCGACCTCGACCGACGTCACGAACACCATCCGAACGTCCGGGCGGGCCAGGAACAAGAGGAGGCAGAGCAGCCGCTCCTCGTAGTGGCAGATACCGACGATCTTCTGGAGCTCCTGTGAGGGAAACGTGATGGAGGGCACGACCACGATCGTCCCGGTCTCGAGATCCGAGATCCCGCGGCCCCCAAGGCGCGCTATCAGGTTGCGCTGCAGGTCGTCGAACAACGCGCCTCCACCGTCTCGAGGGCCGTAGCAGCCGAAAAGGTTATAGGGGCCGTGGGCGTGAGGTATATCTGCCCGCATGGACGCCCGGACCGGCTTCGAGGAGCAGCTCCACGGGGTCGCCGCCTGGATCCGGGAGGCGCGCACGGTGGTCGCCCTCACCGGGGCCGGGGTGTCGACCGATTCGGGCATACCCGATTTCAGGGGGCCGAACGGGGTGTGGACGAAGGATCCGAAGGCCGAGCGGATGTCGACGCTTCAGAACTACCTGGCCGATCCCGAGCTGCGGGTGAAGGCATGGCAGATGCGCCTGGAGCATCCGGGGTGGACGGCGAAGCCGAGCCCGGCCCATCGCGCGCTCGCCGAGCTCGAGCGAAGGGACCGGCTGCAGACGTTGATCACCCAGAACATCGACGGGCTGCACCAGGCAGCGGGGACCAGCCCTGCCCGGCTCGTCGAGATCCACGGCACGATGCGCGAGGTCGTGTGCATGTCGTGCGGGGACCGCGCCCCCATGCAGAAGGCGTTGGACCGAGTGCGCGCGGGCGAGGCCGATCCCGACTGCCGGACGTGCGGAGGCATCCTCAAGTCGGCGACGATCTCCTTCGGCCAGTCATTGGTGCGTGAGGACCTCGAGCGCGCCTACGCAGCCGCGGGGTCGTGCGACGTGTTCCTCGCGATCGGATCGTCGCTCACCGTCTTCCCCGTCGCGAACCTGCCCCAGATAGCTCTGGGCAACGGGGCGAAGCTCGTGGTCCTCAACGGAGAGCCGACCCCTTACGACGCACTGGCCGACGCGGTGGTGACGGCTCCGCTAGCCGAGACCCTGCCCACGCTATTGGACCTGATCTGACCCATCGAAAGGGTGCTCCTAACTAGACGACGCTCGAAGCAGCTTTCCACCGGACGCGATCAGGCCGAGGCCCAGGCCTCCCCCCCGGCCGCCGTGGCTGCGAATGCCCCAACCGAGGGAAATCGAGCCTCAGGATCGGCCGATAAACCACGTATGGTCAGCCCAGTCAATTCATGGCTCGAGGATCGGTCGGCGAGGGTAGTCACGGCTCTCGGCGTGCTCATGGTCGTCTTGCTCGGGGTCATCGACTACGCGACCGGCCCCCAAGTAGCCTTCTCGGTCTTCTACCTGCTGCCGGTTTCACTGGTCGAGTGGAAATGTGGGGTTCGGTCTGCGACTGCGATCGCGACGCTGGCGACCGCCACCTGGCTTGTCGCGGATATCGTCGCCGGTCAGAAGTACGACCACGCGTGGATAGCCGCGTGGAACACCGGCACACGCTTTGCGATGTTCATGATCGTCGTTCGCCTGATGGCGAGTCTGCGTAGCGGCCTCGAGGTTCAGACGAGGCTCGCAACTCTGGACTCCCTAACGAATGTGCTGAACCCGCGTGCATTCACCTCGGCAACGGAGAACGTCATCGACGAAGCGCGCCGAGACGGCGTCCCTTTTACCTTTGCCTACGTGGATCTTGACGACTTCAAACAGATCAACGATCGGCTCGGTCACACGGGCGGCGATCAGGCTCTGACCCTCGTCGCAGAAACCCTCGAGAAGAGCCTTCGCGCTACGGACGTGGTGGGACGGCTAGGAGGCGACGAATTCGGCCTCGTGTTCCCGGGAATGGCTACGCAAGCAGCCACGACGGTGATGGACGATCTCGTCGCGCGCGTACAGCGAGGCGTCAGCGAGATGCCTCTCGAGGTCACTTTCAGTATCGGCGCGGTCACCTTTCTCGTGCCTCCGAGGACGTTCGACGAGGTGATCCACGCGTCTGACCGGTTGATGTACGAAGCCAAGGGCGCCGGAAAGAACGGATACCGGCACAGCACCGTTGGCAGCGGAGATGAGAACGCAGCGCCAGACAAGACTCGGGCGCGAGCGGCTCACGCCTGAGTCTCCTTTGAGGACCTTCCCGAGAGTCCTCTGCTCGGCGGGTCGAACATGCACGCCTAGGCCGGTCCGAGTGGCGGGACCAGGATTCGAACCTGGGTAGGCATCAGCCGGCGACTTTACAGGCCGCTCCCTTTGGCCACTCGGGCATCCCGCCAGGGTGCTCGACACACCGAGCGGGGCTCGATGCGCGAGAAAGGATAACTGCGACGGTTGCCGGCCGGAGGCCGGGTGAAGAGGAGTGGGCTACTCGCCGTGCTCGTGGCCTGCCGTGGCCGACGACGAGTTCAGCAGCCGGGCGAGCGCCGACTGCGGGTCGATGAGCCCGGCGGACCCGTCGGTCGCGGGCGAGGTGCTCGGCGACGGCTCTCCGAACTCCTCCTGGGCCAACGCCGCCTGCAGAGCCGTTTGTGCAAGGGCGAACGTCCCGGCGTTGGGGGTCTGGCCGGACGCCCACAACGACTCGCCCGAGACGCGTAGCTCGGAGCGGTCGGGGACGAAGGCGTCTCCGAACATGCGCTCGAGCGTACGTTGAGGCTGCAGCTTCAGGTTCTTCCTCTGCGCCGCGCTGATGAGCGTCAGCGCGTGCCGCTCGGCCTCGCGCAGCCAGTCGACGAGGTGCCCCATCGGGTTGCGCGCGTTGACGCCGCCGTCCTGATACCAGCCGAAGTGCACGTGCGGGGGCGTCGTGATCGCGTTCCCGGAGTTGCCGCAGTAGCCGATGACGTCACCGATCTCGACGGCGTCGCCCACCGAGAGGTCCTGGTTCCAGTCGGAGAGGTGCGTGTAATACCAGTACGAACCGTCCGGGCGGAACAGACGCGTGGTGATGCCACCGAGGCCACTGTTGTCGAAGTTCACCGTCCCCGGCTCGCTTGCAAGGATCGGATCGCCGTAGTTGCAAAAGACGTCCTGGCCCTCGTGTGTTCGCACTTGACCGGGGGCCGGCCCGTAACGAGGCGCTCCCCACGTGTCGATCCACGCGGCAGGGCCGGCGATTATGAACGGCGCGTAGACCTGCTTCTGCACTTTCTCGTCGCTCCATCCCAGCGAGCGAAGGTGGGTCGCGATCGACACGAGCTTGTCGGTTGTGAACGAGCCGGGGATCGAGGGCGTCCCCGCGGCGGGCAGGACGTCGTTCCTCTTGCGCTTCTTACGCTTGTTGCGGCCGTCCTTGCCGGGTCCGCCGTTGCGCCCCTTCTTGCCCTTGTCACCCTTGTCGCCCTTGCCCCTGTCGCCCTTGTCGCCCTTGCCCTTGTCGCCGCCGTCGCCCTTGCCTTCTCCGTCGCCTTTGCCCTCGCCCTCGTCCTCGCCGCCGTTGTTGTTGTTATTGCCCCCGTTGTTGCCGCCGCCCTCCGGCGGCTCCGACGACTGCGTCGGCTTCGGCTTGGGCGAGTTCAGGATGTCCGTCGGGAGCCCGGTCGGCTGCGTGTTGGGGATCTCGACCGCCGCGGTCGAGACGCGCGGAAGGACCATCATCGCCCCGATGAGGACGACGATCGCCAGGGTCGCTCGCGCTGCGTTTTCGGGCTTCAGAGTTCCCCCCGTGACGCCGGTTGGGCAGTGAGAGGTCGGCCCACTGACTTTACGACGCCTGTTGCGTTACGAACCATGTCCGGGGCGAAGCCTATTTGTCCGCTTTGGCCCTGAACATGGCCCATTCGGGTGGTTTTCCGTGGAGGCGGGTAAATCGCGCATCCCCCTAGGCGGCCCGCCCTCGTCGGCATAGCGTGGAGGGTCCAGCAGCGAGGGGGCAGGAATGAAACGCCGTCACACAGCTCTGGGCGTCACTGTTCTGCTCTTCGTCGCGGGCTCCGTCACGTTGATCCCCGGTGCCGCGCGCGGAGCCTTCCCGGGCTCCAACGGAGCGATCGCGTACACCTGTGGGGCGGAGATCTGCGTCGGCAACGTTGACGGGACGGCGCAACGGCAGCTGACCAGCGGGCCCACCTTCGGCAGCGACCATCCCGCGTGGTCGCCCGACGGGACGAGGATCGCGTTCGAGAAACGACAGAGCAGCCAGTGCTGCGACACCGACCTCTTCGTGATGAATGCGAACGGGAACGCCCTCACGCAGGTTACGAACACGCCGGCCATCTCCGAGAACGCTCCGGCGTGGTCGCCCGACGGCACGAAGCTCGTGTACACGCGCGATGACGGACAACAGGTGCAGCTCGCCGTGCTCGACCTCGCGACGCTCGGCTCCCAGGTGTTGCCGGGGACGGTCGAAGGGTTCTCTCCGTCGTGGTCGGTCGGACAGAAGATCGCCTTTTCTTCGTTCGCGGAGGACGACGAGAACTGCGAGGCAGGGCCGTGCCTCCCGACCGCGGAGATCTTCGTGGTGCCCGCCTCGGGAGGGAGCCCCGTCAACATCACCGAGCACAACGAGGCTCACGACCTGTTCCCGAACTGGTCGCCGGACGGGAAAAAGGTGGTCATCGAGCGGAGGCCGCATCCGAACGAGCCCGTGGGTCGCGTGTTGGTGATAGATGCCGGCGGCGAGCACGACTTCGCGCCGTGGGCCGATGGGAACAGCCCCGCGTTCTCGCCCAACAGCCAGGCAGTGACGTTCGACCGCGGAGGGCTCATCTATACGGTCGGGCCGCCATCGGTCGACGAGGTCGAGGGCGACCCGCACAACACGCAACTCTCCGGCCTGCATCCCGACTGGCAGCCGTGTCCCAACGCGACGTGTCCGTCTACCGCCGGCACGACTCAGACACAATCAACGACGACCGCCGCGGCCAAACGCGTGAAGAAGAAGATCAAGGTCACCGGCACGCTCGACCCGGCCCATCCGGGAGCGAAGATGACCGTGACGCTGTACAAGAGCAAGAACGGCGTGTTCGGCGCGGTGAAGAGCACGGCCCCCGTGGTCGCGAGCGACGGCAAGTTCGCCACCTCGTTCAAGCGGCCGGGGAAAGGCTCGTGCAAGGTGACCGCACGCTTCCCGGGAGACGACGATCACTCGGCCAGCGAGGCCAGCGCGACGTTGAAGTGCTGAGCCCCTCCCGAAGCGCCAGGTTCCGCCGGAACCGGATCGTCCCTGCCTACTAACGTCGAAACCCAGGAAAGAATCCGGCGTTCCGAAGACAGTTTTCGGCCGCTCGATCCTGCTCGAACCCCCAGTGGTTCCTCGACGGTAGCTGATCGAGTCCAAACCATCTAAAGCCCAGAGCTTCTTTTGCGGGAGCCACGCTCCCAGAGGCTCTCACCGCATACGTCAAGGCCACCGCGTGCTTGCGGGGATCCACCGAAAAACCGGCCTTCAGAAAGGGAGCGTACTGAGCGACAAAGTGAGGTCTTTCGAGCTCCGGCAACCGAACTTCTAACCCACTGCCCAGATTGTCATCGATCTCACGCTGGATAGCCTCAGGAATCGATTCGCCATAGCGGATTCTTCCGCCCACCAAGTTCCATCGAACTCCCTGATGAGGGGTCTCGCGCGAGATAAGTCCGACGAGCGGCGGATCGTCGAGGGTCAGAAGTACCACGTCAACGACAGCGATTGGGAGGA
>DATBND010000167.1:0-3997 GCA_036554505.1 Actinomycetota bacterium
CTCGGCCCTCCCGGTAAGCGCGCAGCACTTCATCACGAGCGCGAGCCCCGCGGCGCGGTCGACCGCGAGCTCGGCGAGCGTCGCGCGATGAGCCGGAAGCGTGTGAAGCGGCTCGCCGAACACCGTGCGGATCTCAGCGAACGAACGCGCCATCGCAAGCCCTCGGCCCATCGCCCCGACGGCACCGAGGGCGTTGTGGATCCGAGTGAGGTTGAGCATCGTGGAGATGCGCCGCACACCCCCGCCGTCCATCGGGTCGCCCACCGGGTACGCGAGGGCGCCCTCCAGCTTCAGCTCGGCGGTGGGCAGTGCGCGCGTCCCGAGCTTGTCCTTGAGCCGCCGGACCACGATCGCGTTGCGAGACCCATCCTCGAGGAACAGATTCACGCGGAACAAGCCGAGGCCGCGCGACCCTTCCGGCGCGCCCTCGGGTCGCGCCAGCGTCAGGGCGGTCTCGGAGGTCGTGGAGCTCGTGAACCACTTCGTGCCGTGCAATCGCCACTGCCCGAACTCGTCGCGTCGCGCCACCGTCCCGGTGCGGCCGACGTCCGAGCCCCCGGCCGTCTCGGTCATCCATTGGCCGCTGGTCCACGCCTCGGAGTAGTCGCGCGTGGTCAGGCGCCGGACGACCTCGGCATGGGCTTCGTCGCCGTGGAGCAGCAGCGTGCGCGCCGCCGCATCGGTCATCGCGACCGGACATCCGTACATCGCCGACGACGGCGCCCACAGCAAGATGAGGCCGGCCCACACCACGCGCGCGTTCTCTTTGAGCGCGGAGCCCTCGTACGGGAGCGCGGTCACGCCGGCCTCGATCCCGATCCGTCCCAACTCGACGTAAGCGGGCGATACGCGGATCTGATCGATGCGCTCGCCCCACGCCGAGTACGGGATGTGCTGTGGCGCCTCCTTGTCGGCCTGCAGCGAGAGCGCGACCGTCTCGGGCGCGGTCGCGACTGCGCCGAGCTCGGCGAGCTCGGGCTCGACCTCGGCCATGATCTCGTCTCCGAGGTACCACTGAAGCGACTCGCGCAACGCGCGATCGGACGCCCACGCGTCCGGGAGCTGCGGCGGGGCTTGCAGAAATCGGTCCATCGGCCCAGCTTATGCTCTCGAACTCATGAGCCCCCGTGCCATCGAGGTCGAAGACCTCCACAAGTCCTACGGCGGCGTGCAGGCGGTCCGGGGGGTAGACCTCCACGTCGACGAGGGCGAGATCTTTGCGCTGCTCGGCCCGAACGGCGCCGGCAAGACAACGACGGTCGAGATCCTCGAGGGACATCGAAAGCGGTCTTCGGGACGCGTCGAGGTGCTCGGTCACGATCCGGGAAAGGGCCAGCGCGCGTACAAGGAGCGGATCGGCATCGTCCTGCAGGAGACCGGCGTCGAGCCGTTCCTCACCGTCGCGGAGGTGATCGACCTCTACCGCGGCTACTACCCGCATCCCCGCCCCCTCGACGAGATCATCGAGCTCGTGGGGCTGGGCGAGAAACGCGACGCGCGCGTCAACAAGCTGTCGGGCGGGCAACGCCGCCGCCTCGACGTCGCGGTCGGCCTCGCGGGCGACCCCGACCTCTTGTTCCTCGACGAGCCGACGACCGGATTCGACCCGTCGGCGCGCCGCAACGCGTGGGAGGTCGTGAGGAACCTCGTCGACATCGGCAAGACGGTCTTCCTCACGACTCACTACATGGACGAGGCGCAGACCCTGGCGGACCGCGTCGCGATCATCGTCGACGGCAAGATCGTCGCGGAGGGACCGCCGGGGGCGCTGCAGGGAAGCGCGCCGGCGGCCACCACGATCGAGTTCTCGCTCGCAAGCGGCGTCGCGCTTCCCCCGGCTCTCGGGGCAGACGGCGCGTCGCGCGACGGCGCGTACGTTCTCACGACCGACGAGCCGCTGCGCGTCCTGCACGACCTGACCGGATGGGCGCTCGACAACGACGTCGAGCTCGAAGGATTGGCGGTCGCGCGGCCGTCGCTCGAGGACGTCTACCTGCAGCTCACCGCTGCGGCCGAGGCCGAGGAGCACGAATGAGCGGCGTCGCGCTGGCGCTGAGGCAGGTCAGGTACGAGAACAAGTCCTTCTGGAGGAACCCGGCGGCGGCGTTCTTCACGTTCGCGTTCCCGGTTCTCTTCTTGTTCATCTTCAACACCGTCTTCGGGAGCGACGAGATCGAGATGTTCGGGCGCACGACAAGCGTCTCGACCTTCTACGTCCCGGCGATCGCGGCGTTCTCTGTCATCACGGCGTGCTACACGAACATCGCCATGGGCATCGTGTTCTCGCGCGACGAGGGCGTCCTGAAAAGGAAGCTCGGGACCCCGCTTCCGAAATGGGCGTTCATCGGGGGACGCGTCGTGCACGCGACCCTGTTGGACGTCGTGCTATTCGCAATAGTGGCCGTGGTCGGGATGTTCGTCTACGACGTCGACGTCGCGGCCGCGTCCTTGCCCCTGTTCATCCCGGTCCTGATCGTCGGCGGCCTGGCCTTCGCTTCACTGGGCTTCGCCATCAGCGCGATCGTGCCGAATGCCGATGCCGCTCCCCCGGTGGTCAACGGAACCATCCTTCCGTTGCTCTTCATCTCCGACGTGTTCTTCGTGCAAGGGACGACCCCCGACTGGCTCACGCGTATCGCCGACGTCTTCCCCGTACGTCACTACGTGCAGGCGATGACGAACGCGTTCAACCCGTTCGACCCGACGATCCGGTGGGGCGACCTCGCATGGGTCGCGGGTTGGGGCTTCGTCGGTGCCGTCGTGGCGCTGCGCTTCTTCCGGTGGGAGCCGCGCCGCTAACGTCTCTTACAGGTCGGGCTCGTCGCCCGGCCGCGGGGCGGACGGCGCGCGGCGGCCCTCGTAGGTACGAAACGCCTTCCACCTCGCCGCAACCCACGCCGTCCCCACGATGGATGCCAGACCGCCCACGACTATCGACGCCGGCGCGCCGACCGCACCGGCGACGAGCCCCGCTTCGATGTCGCCGAGGCGGGGCCCGCTCGTCACGACCATGAGCTGCAAGGCGGAGACGCGCGCCCACATCGACTGCGGGGCGTTCTCGAGCAGGATCGTGCCGCGGAAGACCGCGCTGACGACGTCGGCGGCTCCCGCGAGGGCGAGCAGCAGCAGAGTCAGCGAGAACGAGAACAACGAAAGGCCGACGAGGCTTATCGCAACACCCCACGCGGCGACCGCGACGAGCACGGCGAGGCCTTGGCGGCGCACGCGCTTCACCCAACCGGTGGTCAGCGCCCCGATCAACGCTCCCACCGCGGGGGCCGCGTACATGAGCCCGAGCGCGTCGGCTCCCCCGAAGTTCTCGCTCGCAAGGGCGGGGAAGACGGCGCGCGGCATCCCGAAGACCATCGCCACGAGGTCGATGACGAAGACCGGAAGGATCACGGCGCTCCGCCACGAGAAGCGAAGGCCCTCGACGACAGCCTCCCTCTGCGCCCGAAACGAGCGCGCATCGGCAGCATGCGTCTTCGTCATCGGCGGGATCCACTTGAGCGAGACCAGCGCAGCGACGAACGTGACGCAGTCGATCACGTAGACCCAGCCAACCGCGTCGTGCGTGGATGCTCGGCGGGCGAAGATGCTTATGAGGATCCCTCCGAGCGCGGGGCCCGCCACTTGCGTCGTCTGGATCACGACCTGGCGAAGCGCCATGAGGGCCGGGAGCTGGTCCGGAGTGACGAGCGACGGCGCCATCGCGGTGCGTGCGGGACGCTCGACCGCGCTGAAGGCGGACGCGACACCGGTCAGCACGAAGATGGCCCACAACGATGGCTCCGCAGCGAGAAAGGAGATCGCGGCCAGCCCGGCGGACGAGCCCATCAGACCGAGCTGAACCCACCCGGTCAGCCTTCGCCGGTCCATCGAATCGGCGAGCGCCCCGCCGGCGAGGGAGAACACGATCAATGGGACGACTTCGACGAGGCCGATCAGCCCGACCATCACGGTCGAGCCGGTTATCTCGAAGACCTGGAACGGGACC
>DATBND010000225.1:0-15314 GCA_036554505.1 Actinomycetota bacterium
TCGAACGAGGACACGACGTGGCAGCCGCCGACGATCAAGCACGGGCGTTTCGGCGACTGGCTCGCCAACAACGTCGACTGGTCGCTGTCGCGCGATCGCTATTGGGGCACGCCGCTTCCCGTGTGGCGCTGCGCCAACGGCCACGCGCACTGCGTCGGCTCGTTCGCCGAGCTCTCCGAGCTGACCGGAGAGGACCTCTCGGGCATCGATCCACACCGGCCCTACGTCGACGGCATCACGTTCGACTGCCCCGTGTGCGGAGAGAGCTCGACGCGCGTCGCGAGCGTGATCGACGCGTGGTTCGACTCGGGCGCGATGCCGTTCGCCCAGTGGCACTACCCGTTCGAGAACGAGGATGCGTTCGAGACGCGCTTTCCCGCCGATTTCATCTCCGAGGCCATCGACCAGACGCGCGGGTGGTTCTACTCGCTGCTCGCGATCGCGACGTTGATCCGCGGACAGAACTCGTACCGCAACTGCGTCGTCTTGGGCCTTCTCGTCGACGGCGAGGGTCGAAAGATGTCGAAGTCCCTCGGCAACGTGCTCGATCCGTGGACGGTTCTCGACGCGCAAGGTGCCGACGCGGTCCGCTGGAACCTCCTCACGGGCGGGAACCCGTGGTCGGCCCGGCGCATGTCGGTAGACATCGTCCAGGAGGTGCTGCGCAAGTACCTGCTGACGCTGTGGAACACCTATTCGTTCTGGGTCACCTACGCGTCGATCGAGAGCTTCGATCCCACCGGCGTGTCGATCCCCGTGCACGACCGCTCCGAGATGGACAGATGGATCCTCGCCGAGCTCGATGACGCCGTGCGCGTGGTAACGGGGTCGCTCGAGGACTTCGACCCGGCCCCCGCGGGCCGGCGACTCGACCGATTCGTCGACGACCTCTCGAACTGGTACGTGCGACGCAGCCGCCGTCGCTTCTGGCGCTCGAGCGAGGACGCCGACACGAAGGCGGCGTTCCTCACGCTGTGGGAGTGCCTCGTGACCGTCGCGAAGCTGACCGCGCCGTTCACGCCCTTCGTGGCCGACGCGCTCTATACGAACCTGACGCGCCCGGATTCGTCCGCGCCCGATTCGGTTCACCTAGCCGACTGGCCGGAGCCCGACGGCGTGCGCGTCGATGACGCGTTGCGTCGGCGGATGGCGTTGGTGCGGCGACTCGTGACGCTCGGCCGCTCCGCGCGCACCGACGCGAAGCTACGCGTTCGTCAACCGCTGGCGACCGCGTGGTTCGTCGTCCCCGCGTCGGAGTACGACGACTTCCTGAGCCTCCGGCACCTGCTCGAGGACGAGCTCAACGTCAAGTCGGTCGAGACCGCGGAATCGCTCGGAGATCTCGTCACCTACACGATGAAGCCGAACTTCAAGGCGCTCGGGCCGCGCTTCGGGGCGCGCGTGAAGGACGTCGCCGCGGCGCTTCAAACCGCCGACGCGGCGGCGATAGTCGCGTCGCTCGATTCGTCGGGCAAGGCGTCCATCCACGTCGACGGCGAGGAGATCGACCTCACGCGCGACGACCTCGACATCCGCGTCGACAGCAAGACCGGCTACGCGTTCGCGCAGGACGGGCCGTACGGGGTCGCGCTCGACACCGAGCTGACGCCCGAGCTCGTGGGCGAGGGCGTCGCGCGCGAGGTCGTGCGCGCGGTCCAGGATCTGCGCAAGTCGGCCGGCCTCGCGGTCGAGGACCGGATCGAGCTGTGGCTCAACACGACGAGCGAGCCCGCCTATGGCGCGCTGCGCGTGCACGAGCAGCTCATCGCGACGGAGGTTCTCGCCACCACGATCTCGATCGGCGAGCACCCCGCCGGGGACGTCGCGTCCGACGAGGCCGAGCTGGACGACGCGACGGTGTCCCTAGAGCTGCGCGCAGTGGGCGCTTAGCGAAACGGCGTACTAAGCCGCGCCGAGCGACTTCAACTCGGCCAGGTCGGGCAGGTCGCCCTTGGGCCAGTAGTGATCGGCCCACTGCGGCTTCGCATCGACCTGGGAGCTGAACGCCACGATGCGCGCGTGCGGGCACATCTCGCGGATGATCCCCGCGGCCTGCGGGCCGTCCATGACCGGCATCGTGGAGTCGAGGACGATCACGTCGGGCGCAAACGTCCGGCACACGCTGATCGCGTCACTGCCGTTCTCGGCGAGACGGACCTCGCCGATCCCGTCCTCGACGGACAGGGCGATCGCGAACAGGTCGCGGATCGATGCGTCGTCGTCGACCACGAGCACTCGAATGGGCGCCACCGTCGCTCCTCCTTGTCGCCGCGGGTCGTAGCGACCCAGCAGAAGACAGATTGTGGTCCAGGGCTGTTGCCCGGCCCATAAGCAAAGCACGCAAGGCGCGAAAACCCGGGGTTTCGCGCGCGGAGGAAGCGGGACGAATCAGACGTTCAGGGCTTGCAGACCCCGCACGGCGCGTACCCCTGCTTGCGCGCCGACCCCTTGGTCATCTTCTCGGCCCCGGACGAAGACGCGTAGCGGCAGTCCGGGCGGTGGAACTTCTTGGTCGAGGGGACCGCGACGACCTCGAGGCGGCTGACCGTCGGCTTGGACCGTGCCGGCGCGACCGCCGGCACCTCCTGCGTCGGGGCCGGCTCGGCGTCCTCCGCGGCAACGTCCTCGGCGCGATCCTCTTCGGACGTCGTCTCGGCCTGCTCGGCCTCGGCCGCCGGTGTGGTTGCCTCCTCGGCGGGAGCCGAGCGTGCCCCCGGCTCGGCCGTGGCTGCGCTCGTCGTCGTCGCGCCGCCGGCACGAGCGCGCGACGGCGCGGCCTCGCTCCGGCTGCGGAAGTACGCGAGCGCGAGCGTCACCGCGGCCCCCGCGGTCGCGGCGATCGACGTCCAGATCAGCGACTGGTCGGCGCCCGTCCACCCGAACACGAGGGCAACTGCGGACCCCGCGATGAGCAATACGGACGCGCCTATGAGAATGGTCATCTACCGATCTTCCCCGAAGTGCGGACCCCGTGCATCACGCACTACGGCGCTCGGTCGCTTTAAGGGATATCGGAACCGCCGACCCCCGCGATCGTCTCGACGCCGGGCTGCCTCGGGACTGTGGCACTGCCGACCCCCGCGATCGTCTCGACGATCGCGGCGTATTTAGTCGTGCTCCCCGCCCCAGAAAAACCCGCGTATGCCCCGCCGATGCGGCTCTTCCGCGGTGCGGCGGCGCCGGGTCATCGGGTCGGCCAAGTCGTCCATGTCGGGGCGAATGGGCCGCGGCTCAGCTTGTTGCTGCCGCTCGGGCGGACGACCGGTCTCGCGATCGCGCTCCCGATACGAGGACGCCGGCGCGGCGTGCAGTCGTTGTGGCGCGGGGGCGGGACGGGGCTGCGGACGCTGGCGATCCGGCTGCAGGTCGGTGCGCTGATGTGCAGGAAGGTCCTTTTCGTTGAGCTCGTCGAGGGTCTTGATCGACTTCTTGAGGAACGAGCGCAGGTTCTGCTTGAGCTCGGCCTCGTACGCGACGAGCTTCTCGATCGACGTGTCGAGCTGCTTGGTCTTTACGTCGTGCTTCTCCTTGGCCTCGGCGGCTTTCCGCTGTGCCTCTTCCTCCGCCGCCTTCACTCGCTCGCGCGCTTCCTCGGTCGCGGCCTTGACGCGCTCGCGCGCTTCCTCCTCCGCCGCCTTCACGCGCTCGCGGGCCTCTTCGTTCGCTTTCTTGACGCGCTCCTCGGCCTCGGTGATGAGCTTCTCGGCGCGCGTCTTCGCGGTCGTAAGCGAATCCTCGGCGGCCTTTTGCGCAGACACGAGCGTCTTCTTCAGCATCGACTCGGTCTCGCGCGCATGGGCTACGACCTGGTCGAGGTCCGAGATCCGCTTCCGGAGCGACTCGTTCTCCCGGTAGACGCGCTCGATCGAGTCGGCAACGCGATCGAGGAAGTCGTCGACCTCCTCCTGGTTGTAGCCGCGCCACGCGTCGTGGAACTGCTTCTCGTGGATTTCCCTCGGGCCGAGCTCCATGGGGTCAGTATCTCAGCAAGGTCCCGGGAACGCCGGGATCAACAGCCGATCTGGCTCCGGATGATCCCGAGGATGAGAAAGATGATCAGCGCCGACAGGTCGAAGCCTCCGACCGGAGGGATGTAGCGACGGAACATGGCCATCGGAGGCTCGGTGAGGTCGTAGATGATCCGGATGATCGGCGTGGCCGATGGCGGCGGGCTCCACGCCATCAATACGAACGAGAGGATCACGCGGGCGAACAGGATGAAGGTATAGGCGACGAGCGCCAGGCACACGAACTCCATCTAGAGCGGCCTCAGGCCTGATTGAAGAAGCCGCGCTCCTCCAGGAATCGCCGACGTTCCTCCGCCGAGACCTGGACGCCGGCGGGGGTCAGGAGGAACACCTTCTCGGCGACCGGCTTCATGGACCCGCCGAGCCCATAGGCGAGTCCGCTGGCGAAGTCCACCAGCCGCCGGGACAGCTCGGGGTCGGCCGCCTGGAGGTTGATCAGCACGGAGTAGCCCTCCCGGAACTTGTCGCCGACCTCCTGCGCGTCGTTGAACGCGGCCGGATGCACCAGGTGAAAGCGGGCCTGTGGCGACATCGGGCGCACGACCGCATCGGGCCTCGGAGCGGCCCCGTCGCCACCCGCGCGCCGGGAAGAACCGCGCCGCTGGGGCTCGTCGGGCTCGAGGTCGTCGTAGGCGTAGTCGTCCAGCTCGTCGTCCTCGACGAGCCCCAGGTAGATGAGCGTCTTCCTCCACACGCCGGCCATGGCGTGAAGGATATCCCGGCCCGCCGGGCGCGCACCGGATGCGATCCAGGCGGTCCCGCCGGGCGGGCTCCAGCTTCCCCGGGACCTGCTCCAACCTCACCCCAGCGAGCGCGGCACCCCCGCGATCGTCTCGACGATCGCGGCGTCACGAACGCGGCCCGAAGATCGCCTCGCCCACGCGCACGATCGTTGCGCCCTCCTCGACCGCGATCTCGAAGTCACGGCTCATCCCCATCGAGAGCTCGGTCGCGCCGGGGACGCGCGCCGCGACCATCGTGCCGATCTCCGCGAGCTCGGCAAAGAACGGGCGCGCGTCCTCGGCCTCCTCGACGAACGGAGCCATCGTCATGACGCCGCGGACCGACAGCCCGTCGAGGGCCGCGACCTCCTCGGCGAGGGCGACCGCCCGGGCGGGCTCGATGCCCTGCTTGCTCGCCTCACCGCTGACGTTCACCTCGACGAGCGCGTCTTGGACGATCCCCATGTTGTGAGCCCGCCGGGCGACGGCCTCGGCAAGGCCGAAGCGGTCGACCGAGTGGACGAGCGCGGCGTTGCCGACGACGAAGCGGACCTTGTTCGTCTGGAGGTGGCCCACGAAGTGCCAGCGCGGGCCCGACCCGATCGCCGACACCTTCTCCTTGAGTTCCTGGGCGCGGTTCTCCCCCAGATCGGTGACCCCCGCCCGGAGCGCGGCCTGGACGACGTCGGCCGGAAACGTCTTCGACACGGCCACGAGAGTCACGTCGCTCCCGCTGCGGCCGCGGCGACGCGCGGCATCGTCGATCCGGGCGCGCACCGCTGCATAAGCGGATGCGATGCGCTCGTGATCGCTCATCGAGCACCCTCGACGATCGTGATGAACGAGCCCTGCCGTCCGGTCAGGCCGTCGCGACGGTAGGAGAAGTAGCGCTCGTCGCACGAGGTGCATACGTCGGTCGCGCTCACGTCCTCGACTCCGGCGCGCACGAGCGAGAAGACCGCCGCGTCCGATGGGTCGACGCGATCGGGGCCCGCCACCGGCAGCCCACTCGCGCGAAACGAATCGATTACGTCTTCTTTCACCTCGTAGCAACAGGACCGGATCGCGGGGCCCACCCACGCGCCGCGCACCGGCCCGAGCGCGTCGATACCGGCTTCGATCGCGCCGGCGACGAGCCCGCGCCACCCGGCATGGACCATCGCGACACCGCGCTCGCCCGCGAGCGCCACCGGCACGCAGTCGGCCGAGAGGATCCCGATCACGACGCCCTGCCGGCGCGCGACGAGCACGTCCGCGAATCCGACGGGGGCCGCGCTACCCTCGTCGACCTCTACTACGTCCGCGCCGTGCACCTGCTTGGCAAGGGCGAGCGCGCTCACGCTCCATCCGCCCACGCGTGCGACACGAGCGCGGTTCTCGGACACGTGATCGCGGTCGTCGCCGACCGAATACGCGAGGTTCAGCGTGTCGAACGGAGCGTCACTCGTGCCGCCCACGCGGTCGTGGAACCAGACCGCGGCCCCGTGCGAACGGGCGCGCTCGTCACCGAGCCACGAGATGCCGTCGTGGTCGATCGGTTGCAGGGCGCGCGCCTCCGGGCTCACCCCCAGAGTCTGTCGCGTCCGAGGACGCTCGAGCGACGCGCGTTATTCGTTGCGCAAGAACGACGGGATGTCGAGGTCGTCCTCGGCGTCGAAGACGAGACGCTCGCGCTCGGTTTCGCCAAGGAACGACGGCTCGTCGTCCCCGACGGACGGGATCGAGAAGATCTCCTCCTCGGGACGCACCAGGTCCTCGGCCTCCCGCTGACCCCACCGGTCGAAGCCCGCGGCGATCACCGTGACGCGCACCTCGTCGCCGAGCGTGTCGTCCACCACCGCGCCGAAGATGATGTTGGCGTCGGGGTGAGCGGCCTTCGAGATGATCTGCGCGGCCTCGTTGACCTCGAACAAGCCGAGGTCCGAGCCACCGGCGATGTTCAAGAGCACGCCGCGGGCGCCGTCGATCGACGCCTCGAGGAGAGGAGACGAGATCGCCATGCGAGCGGCCTCCGCGGCGCGCTCTTCTCCGCGCGCCTGACCGATCCCCATGAGCGACGAGCCCGCGTCGGTCATGACCGCCTTCACGTCTGCGAAGTCGAGGTTGATCAGCCCGGGCGTGGTGATCAAGTCGGTGATGCCCTGCACGCCCTGGAGGAGCACCTCGTCCGCCATGCGGAACGCCTCGAGGACCGAGGTCGTCGCGTCGCCGACGTCGAGCAGACGGTCGTTCGGGATGACGATCAGCGTGTCGACCTTGTCCTTGAGGTTGGCGATGCCGACCTCGGCCTTCGTCGCGCGCTGACGGCCCTCGAACGCGAACGGGCGCGTCACGACGCCGATGGTCAAGGCTCCGATTGACTTGGCGATCTCCGCGACGATCGGGGCGCCCCCGGTGCCGGTCCCGCCGCCCTTGCCGGCGGTGATGAACACCATGTCCGCGCCCTTCAGCACCTCTTCGATCTCGTCGCGATGCTCCTCGGCGGCCTGACGGCCGACCTCGGGGTTCGCGCCGGCG
Source organism: Actinomycetota bacterium (assembly GCA_036554505.1). Classification (GTDB taxonomy): domain Bacteria; phylum Actinomycetota; class CADDZG01; order CADDZG01; family WHSQ01; genus DATBND01. The sequence goes on from DATBND010000225.1 coordinate 7,268, forward strand.
CCGAGGCCGCGCGTCAGCTCGCGCCCGATGTCGAGCTTTACGTCCGCGTCCGACATCAGGAGCGCCTGCGCGTCGGTGTTCACCGCGATGAACTCGACGCCCTTCAGACCGACCTCGATCATCCGGTTGACGGCGTTCACGCCGCCCCCGCCGATGCCGACAACCTTGATCACCGCGAGGTAGTTCTGCGGCCCAGTCGCCATTGCGACCTCCTCTCCCACCCTCTAGTCTGACTCGATGGTTCGGGCGACTCGGCTCCTTCGGAGACGTTTGCCCAGGTCAGGGACGGTGGATCAGCAGCTCACGCTAAACTTTAGCCTTATAGTTATGTCAACCTGTAGTAACGGTCGAGGAATATAACACTTGACGTGGCGGCGTCAAGGGCGTTGCTGAAGGTAAGGAAGGGCGCGCGTTAGCGGCGCGCCGACGCGCTCGGCGACGGCGATGGGGACACGGCCCCCGGGCTCGGCGAGGTCCCCGGAGACGGTAGCGCGGCGACCGCGGGAGCGGTCGAGATGGCGGGGTTCTCCGGCACGCGCACGTCGATGTACGCGGGCGCCTCCCCCTGGGCCCGCACCCTCGCGAGCAGGGCCTTCAGCACCGCGTTCTTCGCGGCGGCCCCGGTCGGCGATCCGTACCGGACCGTCGTCGAGGTGTCGAGCGACAGGCTGATGCGATGAGGCGTGGGCGCGAACACCGCGACGACGTGCGACGCGAGCCCGCTGGGAAGCGACCGCCACACGCGCATCGCCGCGCGCGCTTGAGGCAGCGCGAGGTTCATTCCCGGCGCGACCTCACCCGGATCGAACCCGCTGAGGATCGGGAGGCTCTCTCCCCTATCCGCCTCGCCGAGCACGTGGCCGTCGCGATCGATGAGCCAACGGGCGCCGGACAGGGCGAGGAGCATGGCCGGGCGCCGCTCGGTCACGCGGACCACGACGGTCCCGGGGAGCTTGCGACTCACCTCGGCGTCACGCACCCACGGAAGCGTCTCGGCCGCCGTGGCGATCTCCGACGTCGACACGAGCAGGAGGTTGTCGTCGGTCGACAGGCCCGCGGCCTCGGCGATGGCGGCAGGAGTCGTGTGATCCGCACCGAGGACGCGCACGTCCCGCACGGCTAGGAGCGGCGAGAAGAACGCGGCCCAGACACACACGATCACTGCAGCGACGGAGGCACCTGCGATGGCCCAACGACGCCGCTTCGAGCGAGCGACGGACTGACGGCGACGTCTGATCCGCGGATCGGTTCGAACGGGGGCTTCGATGCTCATCGCCCGGCCCCCGGGTGGCTAGTTCCCATTGCGCCCATCTTCCGAGGCAAAAGCGCCGACGAACCGGATTTCCTCGTGCAGCTCGACCCCGGAGGAGTCCCGCACCTTCTCCTTGACTGCCTTGACCAGATCGAAGACGTCTTGAGCGCTCGCTCCGCTCTCGGCGACGAAGAAGTTCGCGTGGAGCTCGGACACCGCCGCCCCGCCGACGCGGAACCCCTTCAGGCCCGCGGCCTCGACGAGCCGCCCGGCCGAGTCTCCGTCGGGGTTCTTGAACACGCTGCCGGCGTTCTGGACCGCGCCCGGCTGCGTCTCGGCGCGGTGGCGCCGGTAGCCGTCCATGCGCCCACGGATCTCGCCGGGATCGTCGGTCCGCAAGGCGAAGCGCGCATCGACGACGACCTCGTTTTCGGTCAGCGAGGAGCGCCGGTACGACAGGCCCAGCGTCGACGCATCCCTGCGAACGAGCTCCAGACCGTCGAGCGTGAACACGCGCGCCGACTCGAGGCAGTCCGACACGGAGCCGCCGTGCGCGCCCGCGTTCATCCGAACCGCGCCCCCGACCGAGCCGGGGATGGCAACGGTGAACTCCAGCCCGGCCAGACCTCGCCGAGCGGCCCAATTGGCGAGCAGCGGCAACGACGTCGAGGCGCCCGCATCCAGTCCGGTCTCGCCGTGAGGCTCGATCCACGAGAACGCCTGGCCCATCCGGATCACGACGCCGTCGAAGCCATCGTCGGAGACGACCAGGTTCGACCCTCGGCCGAGGGCTAGCACGGGCACGCCGGTTGGAAAGCGCGCGCGGAGCTCCTCCGCCAGCGCGACGAGATCCGCATCCGAGCGCGGCTCCACGAACAACGCGGCCGGGCCTCCGAGCCGGTACGTCGTCAGCGGCGCCAGCGGGCGACCTGCGGCAACCTCGCCCTCGAGCCGCCGTTCGAGGACGGGGACGAGACCGGCGACGTTCATCGCGAAGGCTCTCCGAGTCGCAGCAGCAGCTCGTCGCCCAGCCCGGTGACGTCGCCCGCGCCCAGGGTGAGGAGCGCGTCGCCGGGCCGCGCCGCGCGCATCAAGTACTCGACGACCTCGGCGCGGTGAGGGAGATAAGCGACGGCACGGCCCGGCAGGTGCGCGCAGATGGCGTCCGCGACGAGCTTCCCCGTGACTCCGGGAACGGGAGTCTCGCCGGCCCCGTATACGTCCATCACGACGACGCGATCGGCCCCGTCGAACGCGCGGCCGAACTCGCTTGCGAAGGCCGCCGTCCTCGAATACCGGTGCGGTTGGAAGACCGCCAGCACTCGCCGCCACGGACCGGGCCGTGCCGCCGCAAGCGTTGCGCGCACCTCGGTCGGATGGTGCGCGTAGTCGTCGATGACGGTGACGTCCCGAGCCGAGCCTTTGATCTGCCAACGGCGCTGCACGCCGCGGTAGTCGCTCAGACCGCCGGCCACGAGGTCGAGCGACACCCCGAGCTGCAGGCACGCCGCGGCGGCGGCGAGCGCGTTCGCGACGTTGTGCGCGCCGGGCACGCGCAAAGCGACCCCCGCGCGCGCCTCCCCGGCACACAGCTCGAACGACGCTCCCGAAGAGCGCAGCTGCTCGGCCTCCGCCCACACGTCTCCGCCGTCGCCGAAGCGCGCGACGCTGTGCCCCGTCGAGCGGGCCCGCTCGACAAGGTCGTCGTCGATGGAGGGGACGACGATGGTCCCTCCCGGCCGAACCGCGCCCATGAACCGATCGAACGCGCCGGTGATCTCGTCGAACGAGCCCCAGTAGTCGACGTGATCCTGTTCGACGTTGGTTATGACCGCTATAGCGGGAGTCAACAACAGAAAGGAGCCGTCACTCTCGTCGGACTCCGCCACCGCGATGTCGTCGCGGCCGCTACGCGCGTTCGTGCCGGCGTCGTTGAGCCCGCCTCCGATCAGATACGTCGGGTCGATCTCGGCCCGGCGCAAGATGGAGACGATCATCGAGGTCGTGGTGGTCTTCCCGTGCGTCCCCGCGACCACCACCGCGCGCGTGTCCTTCAGGATCTCCGCCAGCGCCTCGCCCCGGCTCATCACGGTCATCCCGAGCGCGTCGGCGCGGCTCAACTCGGGATTCGAATCGGGGATCGCAGAGGATCGGACGACGACGTCGGCGCGTTCGACGAGCTCCGCGGAGTGACCGACAGTCACGGCCGCACCCATGGCTTCGAGAGTGGTCAGCATCGGCGAGCGCTTGAGGTCGGAGCCCGACACCGTCACTCCGCGTTCGTGCAGGACCTTCGCGATCGCGGACATCCCCGCGCCGCCTATCCCAATGAAGTGAACCCGCGCGCCGGAACGGAAGCTCATCCCGCCACTCCCAGCACGACCTCTGCGAGATCGTGAGCCGCGCGGGGCCGAGCGAGCGAGCGCGCCGCCTTGCTCATCCGCACGAGCGTCTCGCCGTCGTCCAGCAGCGCTCCCGCCTCGTCCGCAACGCGTGCGGCGGTCGTGTCCGCGTCGGGGAGCACGATGGCGGCACCGGCGCGCTCGAGCACGCGGCCATGACGCTCCTGCTGGCGGTCGCGATGGTGTGGGTACGGGACGATGATCGCCGGAAGGCCCATCACGGCGAGCTCCGCGACCGTCGTTGCGCCGCCGCGGCAAAGCGCAAGGTCCGCGACTGCATAGGCCTCGACCATACGCTCGACGAATTGGACGCGACGGTAGACGAGCGGCCCTCCGTCGTCCCCTGTGGCCGCAGCCGCGTTCTGCCGGCGACCGAGGATGTGGACGATCTGCCGGTCCGAGCGGTCGCGCCACTCGACCGCCAGGCCTGCCGCCGCCTCGTTGACGCGCAGGGCACCGAGGCTCCCCCCGAAGACGATCAGAGTCCTGCGGCCGGGATCCAGATCGAAGCGGGCGAGCCCCCTCTCACGTTCACGCGCGACGTCCGCGTCCACGACGGCGCGCGCGACGGGGTCGCCCACGAATACTCCCCTGGGCCCTGCCGTCTCGAGGGTCTCCTCGAACGAGACGGCGACCGCGCGCGCCCACCGCCGCGCGACCTTGTTGGCGAGCCCGAGCACGATGTTCTGTTCGTGGACGACCACCGGGATGCCGAGGCTTCGCGCCGCCAGCGCGACCGGAAGGCTGACGTAGCCCCCCATGCCGACGACGACGCGGGGGCAGATACGCCTCAGTAGCTTGCGCGCCGCACGCACGGCGCGCACGGCGACGAGCCCCACCGGGACAAGGCCCAATGGACGCGATCGATCGAACCCACGCGCCTCGATCGAATGAAACGAAAGCCCGGCCGCCGTCACGAGATCGCCCTCGAACCCGGCACGCGTCCCGATGAACGAGACCTCGTGATCCGACATCGCCTCGGCGAGGGCGAGCGCGGGATTTACGTGTCCCGCCGTTCCCCCGGCCGCGATCACGACCTTCATCGGGTGGACTCCGGAGGGGTCCGGGCGATCACGCGCGCTGCGCGGGTCTTCCGCGCGGCGCCTTTCCCTGACGCGCGACGTTCGACAGGATGCCCATCGCGGCTAGTGACACGACGAGCGACGTGCCTCCGAAGGACACGAGCGGCAGAGGCACGCCCGTGATGGGCAGCGTTCCCGTCACGGCCCCCATGTTGACGAGCGCTTGCGTGGAGATCCAGATCGTCACTCCGCACGCGAGGAGCATCCCGAAGCGATCGGGCGCTTGCTTGGCGATGCGAATGCCGAGATAGACCAGGAATGCGAACAGGCCCACCACGGCGAGCGTTCCGAGGATCCCCATCTCCTCGCCGAGGATGGCGAAGATGAAGTCGGTGTGCGCATTGGGTACGTACGACCACTTCTGCCGGCTCGCGCCGAGGCCCACTCCGAACCAGCTCCCGGACCCCATCGCGATGAGCGATTGGATCGTCTGGTAGCCGGTGTTGAGCGGGTCCTGCCACGGATGCGTGAACGCGAGCAGACGTGCGCGGCGGTAGGGCTCGGCGAACGCAGCGAGCATCGCCAGGCTCGCGCCGGACGCGGCCATCGGGACGAGGTACTTCATCGGCGCGCCGGCCACGAACAGCATCCCGAAGCCGATTGCCGCGAGCAGAAGCGTCGTTCCGAGGTCCGGCTGGAGCATGATCAGGATCGTGAGGATCCCGATTGCCGGGAGCATCGGGACCACCGTGTGGCCCAGCGTCCCGAGCCTCCGCTCGTCCTTCCGGGAGAACACGTCCGCCCCGAACAAGATCAGGGCGAGCTTGGCCAGCTCGGACGGCTGGAACGTGAGCGGGCCGGCGGAGATCCAGCGCGAGCTGCCCCCCACCTCGGTGCCGACTCCGGGCACGAGCACGGCCATCAGCGCGACGACCACGAGTGCGAACAGCACGTAGCCGACCCCGCGCAACCGGTGGTAGTCGAGCCGGGCGAAGGTCACGAAGCCAACGAGCCCGATCAGCGACCACAGCAGTTGCTTGTTGAAGAACAAGAACGAAGAGCCGTACGACGCGAACGACTGGACCGAGCTGGCCGACAGGATCATCACGAGGCCCACGACGAGCAGCGCGCCCGTCGTGACGCCGAGCAACACCGCAGGGTGGTTCGGGCTCAGCTTTGCAGGGACGATCTTCGTGGCTGCGCGCGTGCGCGAGCGTCCCGATATCGCCCTACTGCGTGTCGCCACTAGCCCTCCTCGTCATCCGTCGCGCGCTCGATCACTGCTCTGACGGCGCGGGCAAACGCTTCGCCGCGCGCGGCGTAGCCGTCGTACATGTCCAGGCTCGCACACCCGGGCGAAAGTAAGACGGATCCTCCGCGTTTTGACCGAGCGACGGCCAGGTCCACCGCGGCGTCCATAGAGCCGGCGCGCTCGACGGGAACCAGACCGTCGAAGATGCGCGCCAGCTCGGGCGCGGCTTCGCCGATTGCAACGACGGCGCGCAACGCGGGGGCGGCCGCGCGCAGCACGCCGAGGTCGATCCCCTTGCTCCGGCCTCCGGCGATCAGAACGACGTCGGTGAGGCCGCGCAGCGCCGACAACGTCGCGTGCGGGTTCGTCGCCTTGGAGTCGTCGACGAACCTCACGCCGCCGAAGTCCGCGACGAGCTCGAGTCGGTGAGCGAGCGGACGGAAGCCTCTGATCGCGCGTGCCACCGCGAGCCGGTCCACGCCGTACTCCAGCGCGGCCCCCGCGGCGGCCGCCGCATCCTCGAGTCCCGCCTCTCCCGCAAGCGGCACGTCGTCGGCCGGAAGGATCTCGACGTCCGATGTGACGAGACGCCCGGCGCTCACTCCGATGCCGCCCGGTGGCGGCTCTGCCGCGGAGAACGGGACAACGCGCGCGAGCGTGTGCCGGGCCATCGTCATGGCCTGGGGGTCGCGGTAGTTCGGGACGAACACATCGGACTCCGTCTGGTTCTCGACGATGCGAGCCTTCGCGGCCGCGTACTCGTCGAACGACCCATGCCAGTCCGTGTGGTCCTCGGCGACGTTCAGGACGACGCCCACCGCGGGACGAAAGCGCTCGATCGTCGCGAGCTGGAAGCTCGACACCTCCACCGCGATCGCGCCGGACTCCGGGATCCTCGACACCGCCTCGACCAACGGGAGCCCGATGTTGCCGGCGGCGACCGATGTCACTCCTCCTTCACGCAGCATCGCCGCCAGGAGAGTCGTCGTCGTCGTCTTGCCGTTGGTTCCCGTAACCGCTAGGAAGTCGCACACCGCGAGGCGAAACGCGAGCTCGACCTCGCTCCACAACGTGATGCCCTCGCGCCTCAGCTCGCGCACGACCGGCGTCGTGGGCGCGATGCCGGGGCTGACGACCGCGAGGTCCGCGTCCAGACGCTCCAAGTCGTGCCCCCCGGTCTCGACCTCGATGCCTTGCGCCTGCAGAGCGCGGGCTCGCTCATCGATTGCGGGAGACGTCCCGCCTTCCGTCACGCGCACCTTGGCGTCTATGTCCGCTAGGGCGCGCGCCGCGGCGAACCCGCTGACGCCGAGTCCCACGACGAGCACGCGCTTACCCGCAAGCGCGCTCGTCACAGATTCCCCTTCGAGATGAAGTCCGCGTAGAAGAGGCCGAGGCCGAACGCGACGGACAACCCCGATAGGACCCAGAAGCGGACGATGACCGTGAATTCCGCCCATCCGGCAAGCTCGAAATGATGGTGGATCGGCGCCATCAAGAAAATCCGTTTTCCGGTCCGCTTGAAGATCGCCACCTGCGCGATCACCGAGAGCGTCTCGATGACGTAGAGGCCGCCCATGACGACGAGCAGGAGCTGCGTGTTGAGAAGGATGGCAAGCACGGCCATCGCACCGCCGAGCATCAAGGAGCCCGTGTCGCCCATGAATATCTTGGCCGGCGCCGTGTTCCACCACAGGAACCCCGCGCACGATCCGAATAGCGCGGCGGCAACCAGCGCAAGGTCGAACGGGTCCGAGCCGGTTGCGCGCCATTCGTAGAACTGAGGATGGCGGAACTCCCAGAACCCGATGACGACGAACGCCGCCAGCACCTGCGCGGCCGAGCCGACCGCCAGTCCGTCTAGGCCGTCGGTCAGGTTCACGCCGTTGGATGACGCGGCCACCATCAGGAACACCCAGACGTAGAACAGGATCCCGAGGTTCAACGCGGTCGAGCGGAAGAACGACAGGTCGGTGCCGATGCCGACGACCTTCACGGCGACGACTCCGAACACTCCGGCGATGACCAGCTGCCCGAGGAACTTGGCGCGCTTCTGAAGGCCGAGCGAGCGCGACTTCCTGATCTTGATGATGTCATCGAGGAAGCCCAGCAAGCCCAG
>DATBND010000277.1:0-10129 GCA_036554505.1 Actinomycetota bacterium
GCCCGAGCCCGGTGACCCGGACCAACGTCCCGGGCCCCCGCTATGCGGTCGCGGTAGTCGCGGCGGCCGCGCTCTCCATGGTCGCGGGGTACCTCGCCTACGCGATCGCGGTCCGGCCCTTCTGGAGGCGCGCGTCGACACTTGGGTGGATCGGGGGGACGGTGGCGCTCGCGTTCGTCGTCCGGAGCATCCTCGCCGCGACGTTCGGCCGTCCGGGTTACGTGCTGCCGCAGGTGCTGCCTTTCGACGACCTCGGGCGAGACGGCGTCGTGGATATCGCCGGAGCAACGGTGCAGATCGAGTCTCTCTTCGTGATCTACGCCGGCGGAGTGCTCGCCGTCGCGGCGGCGTGGGGGTTGAGCTCGACGAGGTGGGGTCGCGCGCTCCGCGCCGTCGCCGCCGACGAGACGGGCGCGCGCCTCGCGGGAGTGCCGGTCGAGCGAGCCCTCGCGCTCGCGTTCGCCGGAGCAGGCTTGCTCGCGCTGCTCGCTGCGATGGTGACGTTGCCCGGCGGGACGATCACCGTCGACAGCGGCGCGCTCCTCGGGCTAAAGGGTCTCGTCGCCGCGGTGCTCGGGCGGTTCCTCCTGCCGTGGGGCTCCTTCGTCGCGGGGCTTGCCCTCGGGCTGTTCGAGGCCCTCGTCGTGAACCTGGATCTCGGGCCGCTCGAGTTGGGTCCCGAGTACGCGAACGTCATACCGCTCGCGGTGGTGGTCGTTGCGGTGGCGGCGCGTGCATGGCGTCGTCACGGCGCGGTCACGGAATGAGCCCCCCGGCAAATCCTCTCGTGCACTTGTGGCGGGAGGTGCGTAACGCCGCGGGGGCCGCGCGCGCGGCGTTGACCGCACGCTCTCTTGTCTACCCGCTTGCTTTTGCAGCCTCGGCCGTGGCACCGATCGTCATCACGTCCGAGGCCACGACCATCGACCTCGCGTCGGGGGTCTATCTGATGATCGCGGCGGTTGGTCTCAACTTTGCGCTGGGCCTCGGTGACATGCCGTCGCTCGGCCAAGGGGCCTTCGCCGCGATAGGCGCGTTCGGGGTCGCGCTGCTCCGCACCCGCGCGGGCTGGGGCGTCGAAGCGGCAACGGCAGGGGCGGTCGTGATCGCTGCCGTGGCAGGCGCACTGGTCGGGGCGGGCGCGTCTCGGCTACGAACGGTCTACGTCGCGATCTCGACGTGGGTCGTCGCCTGGCTCGTGACGTTCGCGCTCGAGGCGTTTCCGGGTCTCTTCGGAGGCGCGCAGGGAGTGGTCATGGCGCCGGGCCGCTTCGACCTTGCGGCCGAGGGAACGAGGGTCGCGCTGACGCCCGTGCTGAACTACGAGATCGCCGTCGTTCTACTCGCGCTGTCGCTGGGCGCGTTTGCGCGGATCGCGTCGAGCCCGACAGGCTTGGCGCTCGCAGCCTTACGTGAGGGGCCGACGACGGCGCGCGCCCTCGGGGTGCGCGCCGGCCGTCTGCGCGCCGGAGTCCTGATGACCGCAGCCGCGCTCGGCGCGATCGGCGGGGTGGGCATCGCGCAGACCCAACAAGTTGCCGACCCCGCCGCGTTCGGGCCGTTGTTGTCGGTCCAGCTCTTCGTCGCGGTGCTGCTCGGGGGGGCCGGGACGCTCCTGGGGCCGGTCGTGGGTGTGGCCGCGCTCGGCCTCATAGGGCCGCTTGCACGCGCGCTGGGCGACGTCCTGTCGGTTCCGGCCGGACGCTTCGAGCCGGCGCTGTCCGGAGTCCTTCTGCTGGCCGCCCTTGCGCTTGGCCGCGGAGGGCTCGTGACCATCCTTTCTCGAGGAGGCCGGTCGCCTGCCCGGGCGGTGCCTGCTGCCGGACGCGACGCGACGCGACGCGGAAGCGGCGTCGCGCTCGAGGCCCGCGGGATCACCAAGACCTACGGCGGTGTCCGCGCCCTCGACGCGGTCGACCTCGACGTCGAGCCCGGTGCCGTGCATGCGGTCATCGGTCCGAACGGATCGGGCAAGACGACCTTGCTGCGCGTCCTGGCGGGAGACGAGCGCGCCGACGCGGGCACGTTGACGGTGGACGGACGGGGCGCGCCGGACGGCACCTACGCGCGGCTCAGATTAGGGATCGCCCGCACGCTTCAGCGCACCGAGGTGTGGCCGGGCCTGACCGTGCGCGAGCACGTCCTCGCGGGGGCCGGCGTGCGCAGGGAGTACGGCGGCGCGTGGCGGAATCTGCTACTCACTCCGAACGCGCGCGCCGAGACGTCGGCCGCCGACGCTCGGGCGGACGAGGTCCTCGCCGTCACCGGCCTCGACGCGGCCGCCGACCAGGTGGCCGCGCGTCTGTCGGGCGCCGACCAGCGTCTGCTGATGATCGCCCTTGCGTTCGCGTCCGAGCCGCGCCTCCTGCTCCTCGACGAGCCTTCGGCCGGGATGTCGCGCCCGCACATGGAGCGACTTGCCGAGATGCTCGGGCGCCTGTCCGCGACGGGCGTGGGGATGATCGTGGTCGAGCACAACCTGCGCCTGGTCCGTTACCTCGCTCGGCGCGTTACCGTCTTGGACGCGGGCGCGGTCATAGCCGACGGCGACGTCGCAGAGATCTCAGAGAGCTCTGCAGTGCGCGCCGCCTACCTGGGGAGGGCGAAGTTGTGACGAGGGCGCTGCGGTCGATCGGGTCCCTCCTTCTCGCCGCGCTGCTGACGGGTGCGTGCTCCGAGTCCGGGTCGAGCGACCTTGCGCCGGCCAACGAGCTGACGATCGCCGTCAACGCGCCGTCGTCGGTGAGCCCGTTCATCGGACAGACGATCGCGCGCGGCGTCACGCTCGCCATCCAGGAGATCAACGAGCGCGGCGGGATAACGATCGGAGAGAAGTCCTTCACGCTTCGAATGGAGCGCTTCGACAACGAGCTCTCCCCTCAGAAGGCGCTCCAGAACGTGCGTGCCGCGGTCTCGGAGGAGATGATTGCGATCGTCGATGAGGGGACAGGCGTCGAGGCGTCGTGGCAGCTTGCGGCGCGCGCGAACGTCCCGATCGGGATCGTCTACCAGGGCGGGGAGGATCTCGTCGACGTCGAGACCCGGCCCAACGTCTTTCGCGTCGCGCCGACCGACCACGGCATCGCGTTCCGGCTCGCGGAATACCTCGTCCCGAAGGGACTGAAGATCGCCTTCCTCCACGACGACAGCCAGTACGGCCGCCAGGGAAAGGTCGCCTTCGACGACGCGTTCGGACACACGCCCGAGGCCGTCGTGTTCGACACGTCGGTCCCGTCGGGTTCGGGTGACGTCGCGCCGCAGGTACTCGAGGCGCGGCGGTCCGGCGCGACCGCGCTCCTCGTATGGGCGACTCCGTCGAGCGTCGCCGAGATAGTGCGCGCTACGCGCAGCTCGGGGTGGGACGTGCCGCTCTACTCAGCTCCCTCGGCGCAGGACCCGCTCGTGCGCCAGCAGCTCTCCGACCACCCCGAATGGGTGGACGGCCTGGTGTTCGCGTCGGGCCGCATGGTCGCGGAGAAGGGGCCCGGCCCGTTCATGGCGTTCAAGAGGAAGTACGAGGACGCGTTCGGGGTCGACGAGGTGGGCGTGACGACATCCGAGGGAGAGACCGTCGTGCAGCCTCCGGAGTACCCCATGTACTCGTACGACTTCGTGAAGGTGCTCGCCGCCGCGATCGAAGCAGCTCGTGCGACGTCGGGACCCGCCGTGCTGGACGCGCTCAACCAGGTCGACGTGCAGGGCGCCAACGGAGACGAGCGCGGTTTCAACGAGCTCAACCACGAAGGCGTCGTGGACGACGACGTGTACTTCGCGCGGTTCGAAGACATGGTCTTCGTCCCGGTCGAGGACGATCCGTTGTCGTCGACGCTCGAGCCGATCGATCAGACGGTCGAGTAGATGCGGCCGTCCGCGCGCATAACGCTCGTCCCCACGATCGTGGTGCTGATCGCATGCGCGTTACTTCCCCCGTCGCCCGCGCGCGCCGCCGAGTCCGTGCCGTTGCCGACCGAGGCCGGGCTCGTCGCGTTCGCGCCCGGTGCCGAGACCCTTCTCTACGGCCGAAAGGGAATCGAGACGTTGCTGCCCGGCCCCGTCGACGACGACGAGGTCGTGACGGTCTCCTCGACCCCCGACGGGACCCCCGTCGAGGTCGGCGTGCGGCAGCGATTGGTCGTTCACGGGCTCGGGGACTTCCGCTTCAAGGTCGCGGGGCCGGCGCAGACGGTCGAGCCCTTGGCCGATTCGGAGGCGGAGCCCGGCCTCAGGAAGGGCGCGGTCCTGTGGCAGGGGTTCTCGGCCGACGAGAAGGTGCTGTCGAGCCGCATGGTCCTCTTCCCGGATCAGGAAGCGGCGCGCTTGCCGCTACGTGCGTCGATCGCGGACGCGACCGGGGCGGACCCTGCACAGCCGCGCTCGGGCCCCGTGGACCTATCGGTGGTCATCACGAACCACAGCGCGAGCCCGGTCACGATGACGAGCGCGAAGGGCAATCCTGTCGAGCTGGCCAGCACGCTCGACGCTATTGCGCGGCGGCTGGCGGCGGGGGAGCGACCCCGACCCGGCAGCGACGGCATCCCCGAGGCCCTCACCGCGACGGGAGGACAGAGGGCGATCACGCGCGATGTCGCGGCATCTTTTCGCGTGCGGGGCACGGTGGCTTTCGACGGCGGCGAGCTGATCACGGCGACGATCGACAACGGCCGTATCGAACAGACTCCGGCCGGCCCCGTCGTCCACTTCGACGGCTACGTCGGCTCCGGCGCCGCGAGCACGCTGAAGGTGTCGATCGCGGGCCACGCGCGCGCCCTCGGGGAGCCTTCGGTCGAGATCACCGCGCGCCCCGCGCCCCCGCCCCCGAGCGTCGCGCGCCCGGCCGGCGGCGGCACGTGGTCTCAGCGCGTCGCGGGCGGACGAGTCGACGCGACTCGCCCGTTGTGGAACAGGATCATGACGCTCGCGTGGCAGACCGCGCGCGTCCGCCAGTTCGACGCGTACGTCGGCAACCCGGACCCGACCGGCCCTTCGTCGACCGTCTATCGCGTGCGGCTCGCTCCCGCCGTCGAGCCCCTTCCGCCGGGCGCGCTTGCTCCGCCGATCGAGACCGCGAGCCCGTTGCTGTCGGCGACCGCGATGCTCGCATTGCTGTTTCTGGCGTTCGACGGGTTGTTGTTGTGGTCACTACTATGAGGGCTCCGTAAAGCAGCTGGCGGGACGGTCACCAGATTTCGAGCGGAGGAGACCCTTCGTATGAACCTGCCTGTGCCCCGTGGACCTCTGAGCGGGTGTGTTCGCAGCACGCTCGAGGCGTCGCCCGGCGCGCTCGATGCTCCGGCCGTCCCCGACGTCGATTACCTCGCCGACGACGATTTCCAGCTAGCGCTCTACGTCTGCTACGAGCTCCATTACCGATCGTTCGACGGGGTCGACGACGCGTGGGAATGGGACCCGGGCTTGATCGCCTTTCGCGGCGAGCTCGAGCGGAGATTCGAAGGCGCCCTGCGAGCGCGTGTAGGCCGACTGGACTGCCCACCCGACGCGGTGGCGCGAGAGCTCTGGGCATTGCTCGAGGCATCTCCACCGACGGTGTCTCGTTACATCGAGCGGGACGCGACGCTCGAGCAGTTCGTCGAGTTCGTCGTGCACCGGTCCGTGTACCACTTGCGCGAAGCGGACCCGCACACGTGGGCGATCCCGAGATTGGAGGGACGATCCAAGGCGGCGCTCGTCGAGATCCAAATGGACGAGTACGGGTCCGGATTGTTGCAGCGCATGCATTCGACGCTGTTCGCGGGAACCATGAGCGCGCTCGGGCTCGACGCGGGCTACGGCGCGTACGTCGATCGTGTCCCGGGCATCACGCTGGCGACGGTCAACCTCATGTCGCTCTTCGGCCTGCACCGGCGTCTGCGCGCTGCGCTGGTCGGTCATCTGGCCGCGTTCGAGATGGCGTCCTCGGGCCCGAACCGGCGCTACGCGGCGGGAGCCCGTCGTCTCGGTGCCGGCGACGCCGCGCCGTTCTTCGACGAGCATGTGGAAGCCGACTCCTTGCACGAGCAGATCGCCGCGAACGACATGGCCGGATCGCTCGCATCCGACGAGCCGTCGGCCGCAGCCGACATCCTGTTCGGCGCGCGAGCGCTCGTGGCTGTGGACGAGCTCTGGGCGGAGCACGTGGTCGGCGCGTGGCGCCGGGGCGAGTCGTCGCTTCTCAGCACGGTTACGGCACCGACCCCGGCATGACCGCGCGCCTTCCCGCAAGCTACGTCCTTCCGCTTCGGTGGGGCAGCGCCGACGAGGGCGCGCGCGAGGAGCTCGCGACCTATCTGGGATGGCTGTCCGACCGAGTCGCGGAGATCTTCGTCGTGGACGGCTCCCCCGTGGACGTGTTCGAGGCCAACGGCGGCGCGTGGGGGGCGATCGTGAAGCATCTACGGCCCGACCCCGACCTGAGCTTTCTGAACGGCAAGGTGGACGGCGTCGTCACCGGCCTGCGATCGGCGACGTTTACCAAGATCGTGGTGGCCGACGACGACGTGCGCTACGACGACGACGGTCTCGCTCGCGTCGTCGACCTCCTGGAAGATGCCGACGTCGTCAGGCCCCAGAACTATTTCGACCCCGCGCCGTGGCACGCGCGCTGGGACACCGCTCGCTCGTTGCTGAACCGAGCGTTCGCCGCCGACTATCCGGGGACCCTCGCGCTGCGCCGGGACGCGTTGGGGCCCGATGGTTACGACGGCGACGTGATGTTCGAGAACCTCGAGCTGCTTCGGACCGCGGAGGCCCGGGGGGCGTCGATCGCGAGCCCGCCGGATCTGTACGTGCGCCGGCTTCCGCCGAGCACCTCCCATTTCTGGTCGCAGCGGGTTCGCCAGGCCTACGACGACTTCGCGATACCTCCGCGCATGGCGTTGTGGCTGAGCCTGTTGCCGCTCGGCGCGTCCTGCGTCGGTCGACGAGACCCGCGCACGCCCCTCATCGCGGCGGGAGCCGTAATCGGGCTGGCAGAGAGGGGTCGTCGGCGGGCGGGGGGCGCGAAGCACTTTCCCGCGTCGAGCTCGCTGATGGCGCCGCTGTGGGTGGCCGAGCGCGCCGTCACGTCGTGGCTCGCCGTGCGCCAGCGCGTGACGGGAGGATGTCGTTACGGGGGGGTGCTCATCCCGCGGGCGGCGAGCTCCCCTCGGACGCTGCGCCGCGCGCTCCGTTAGCCCGCCGTCCGGTCGTCTTGTGCGTGCCGTCGCAGAACGGCTTCATGCGCGAGCGCCCGCACCGGCAGAGAGCGATAGTGCGCCGGTGCAGCTCGACCTCGCGACCGTCCTCGTCGATCAAGGTGAAGTCCCCTCTGACGACGTAAGGACCGTCCGCGTACGGCTGGATGAACGAGCCGCTCATCGGGCCCTCGGGCGTTTGTCCATGAGTGAGGTCCCCCTACCCATGAAATCGACCACGCAACCCATTCGGTAGCCTGGCTCGATGCCCCTTCGACCCGATTCCGCGGCACGTCCGTTCGGTGCCGACGCGGTCGTCGCCGATTGGTTCGAGCGAAGGACGTACGCATCAGACGACTTCGACATGCAAGGCCTGCTCGAGCGAAAGAGCGGGAGGGTCTCGGCCGTCCTGCCGGCTCGCAACGTCGCCGCGACGCTCGGCCCCATCCTCGACGCGCTTGGCCCGTTGACGCGGGGATTGATCGACGAGCTCGTGGTCATCGACGGTTCCTCGACCGACGGCACGCGTTCCGTAGCGCTGGAGCGCGGGGTGACCGTGTACGACGAGGCCCAACTGATGCCCGACTTCGGACCGGTGTTGGGCAAGGGCGACGCGCTGTGGCGCAGCCTGTCGGTCACCTCGGGAGACATCGTCGTGTTCCTCGACGCCGACACCGAGAACTTCGGTCCTCACTTCGCGAGCGCGCTCGTCGGCCCTCTCTTGCTGGAGCCGGAGATCGTCCTCGTGAAAGGGGCGTACCGGCGGCCGTTCCGGGTTGGAGACGAGCTCGTCGTGGACGGCGGGGGCCGCGTCACCGAGCTGCTCGCGCGGCCGTGGCTGAACCTGAACGTGCCTCACCTGGCGGGCCTCGTACAGCCGCTCGCGGGCGAGATGGCGGCTCGCCGCGGTCTCCTCGAGTCGATCTCGTTCCCGGTCGGCTATGGAGTCGAGATCGGGATACTGCTCGACGCGTTCCACGCCGCTGGGCTAGACGCGCTCGCGCAGGTCGATCTCGGCTCGCGTCAGAACCAGCACCAGGCGCTGCGCGACCTCGGTGCGATGGCCTACGCGGTGCTGGTCGCGGCGGAGGCACGCGCCCGGCCGGAGCGCGGGGCGCGTGACCGCGTGATCGAAGCCACGACCGACGGCACTCGGACGCGGGGGGTAGCCGTAGTCGAGCGGCCGCCGCGCGCGAGCCTCGCCAAACCGGCCGTCTGAGGAAACGATGACGAAGAAGACCGCGTGGATCCTCGTAACGGCGGGCGCGTGGACGCTGTACGTGTGGATATCGCGCGTCGTCATCCTCGCCGGTCAGGACACGTCGACGGGGTTCAAGGTCGTCCATTTCGCGCTCGCCGCCGTGTCGATCGGATTCGGCGTCGCCGTCGGACTCATAGGGGTGCGCGCGTTGCGCGCCCCGCACGCCGATTAGGGCCTGACGAGGATCCTGACCGGGTCGCCATCCTTTTCCGCGAGCCGCCGGACTCCGTCGGCGACGTCCGCGAGCGGGATCACGTCGCTTATGGACGCGCTGAGATCGAGCCGCCCGCCTGCGAGTAGCGCGACGAGGTCGTCGAGGTGCCGCTTCTCGTAGCCGAGGTGGCCGAGGATCGACTGCGACTGGATGCCCAGAAGGAGGCCGGGGCCGAGCTGCAGCGGATCGAGCGAGAGCCCGACCATCACCGCGCGGCCCCCGCGGCCGAGCGCGGCGACCGCCTGCTTCATCACCCTGTTCGCGCCGACAAGGTCGACCGCGACGTCGAGGCCCAACCCATCCGTCAGCTCCCTGATCTCGGCGACGACGTCGCCCTCGTTCGGGTCGAGCGCCGCGTCCGCGCCTCGGTCGAGAGCGCGTTTGCGCGCGCTCTCCAGGGGGTCGACCGCGACGACGAACCCGGCGCCGAGAAGGCGCGCTATCTGGACCGCGTGCGTTCCGAGGCCTCCTATCCCCCATAGGCCGACGCTCTCCCCGGGCCGCAACGCGGCGCGTTCGGACAGCGCCGCATACGGGGTCGCGACCGCGTCGGCGAGGATCGCCGCCTGTTCGGCAGACACGCCGTCGGGCACCGGCGCGAGCGTGAAGTAAGGGACGGCGACGTACTCCGCCCATGCGCCGTCGTAGTGAAAGCCCATGATCTCGAACGCGAGACACTCGTCCATCCGTCCGACGCGACAGCGCGCGCAGCGGCCGCACGGACGTCCGCCTGCGAGCGACGCGCGCTGGCCCTCTGCCCACCCCGGCACCAGGTCCCCGGTCCGCGCGACCACTCCGAACGCCTCGTGCCCGGGCGTAACCGGCTGGGTGACCGCCGGTATGCCGCCGTCCAGCAAGTGGACGTCGGACAGGCATATCCCGCACGCCTCGACCTTGACGAGGACCTCGAGGGGGCCGGGCTCGGGAACCGGCACGTCCTCGAGGCGCAGGTCGCCGATGCCGTGAAAGCGCGCGGCGAGCATCGTCTCGCCCACTGTCGGGGTTACGCCTTCGCGGGTTCGAAGAAGGTCATGATGCGCTGCGAGAACATGAGGTCGCCCGAGACCTTGAGCTTTCCGGTCATGAACAGCTGCACGCCCTGGGCCTGGCCGGTGATGAGCTTGACGAAGCTGACGAGATCCGTCGTCAACGTCACGCGCGGGTCCTCGGCGCGCTTCTCCTCGGTCGTGCACGTCCCGTCGCGAACGATCACGAGATGGGCGAACTCCTCGCCTTGATCGGTGACGACGAACTGGATCTCGGCGTCCACTCCCTGGGCCTTGTCGGGCTGGAAGCGCTCGGGGAAGTTCCCGAAGATGCGCTGCAACGTCTCCTTCGTGCCGACGCCGCGTATGACCTCCTGGATCTGGTCGTCGGTCGCGTTGGCGACGAGGCTCGCGAACTCCTCGGCGGTGACCTGGTCCGGCGAGAATCCCTGATCGGTCATTCGTGTCCTCTCCCTTCGCTTGCATTCGACTTTCCGAT
>DATBND010000369.1:0-2317 GCA_036554505.1 Actinomycetota bacterium
CGACCCGCCACCCTTAGGGGCAGCAGCCAAGGTCGCCGAGGGACGGGAGGAGCTCGTGGCCAACAAGGACAAGGGCGGAAAGAGCGACAAGAAGCAACCGCAGAAGAACCTCAAGGAGAAGCGGGCGGCGAAGAAGCAGAAGAAGAAGTAACCACGGAGAATGACCGCGCCCCCCGTCGCGGTCTAGCCTCCTCCCCGACCAGTCTCGAGGAGGAGAGATGACAGCGACTGTTTCGGTCCGGGGCCGGGCCACCATCACCGCCGAGCCGGACGAGGCGCAGATCACGATCGAGATCAGCGCGCAGAAGAAGCATCCCGACGACGCGCTCGCCGAAGCCACGGAGCGCAGCGGAATCCTCGAACAGATCTTCCGCGAGCTCGAGATCGACGAGGCGGCGATCGGCACCGGAGGTCTCTCGGTCGGAGCTCACAACGAGTACGACGGCAAGTCCCGCCGGTACGAGCGGCGAGGCTTTCGCGCCGTGAATCGCGTATTCGTGACCCTGGGCGACCCCGCCCTCGTCGGAAAGCTCTTGAAGGAGGTCACCGACCGTGCGGGGGCCGAGGTGTCGGGCCCGTACTGGCGGCTCGCCCTGGACAACCCCGCACGCGCCGACGTGAACCGACTGGCGGTCGAGGACGCGCGCCGTAAGGCCGAGACCTACGTCAGCGCGCTGGGAGCGCGGCTCGGGCCCATCCACTCCATAAAGGAGCCCGGCGTGTCGTTCGAGCCGAGGCCGCGCGATACGCCGGTGCCCGCCCCGGCCGCGATGGCCGCTCCTCAGGCCGCCGCCCCGACCATCGAGGTCCACACCGGCAGCCTCGAGGTCACCGGAGCGGTAGAGGTGTCGTTCGAGATCGACCAAGACTGATCCTGCTACGCCGCGATCCTCGAGAGGATCGCGGGGGTGGTCTGCTACGCCGCTGCCGAGGTCCAGGCGGCCGCGACCGGCCACTAGGCTTCCCGGCTCATGTCATCGACCCCAGAAGCCGCGACCGACGAAAAGGTCACGATCGGCGCGGTCCTTAAGGACCCGTACGTCGGACCGATCATCGGGCTCGTCCTCGTGCTCCTCGCGGGCTTCGGGCTCGTCTTCCCCGTCCTGCCGTTGTTCGCGCGGTCGTTCGGAGTGGGAAACGACGGCGCCGGGCTGCTCCTCGCCACGTTTGGCTTCGCTCGGCTGTTCGGGGACCTGATCGGCGGAAGCATCGTGGACCGTAAGGGCGAGCGCTGGTCGGCCGTCGTGGGGATGGCCTATCTCGCGGTGTGCGCGACCGCGACGGGGGCCGCGCCGAACTTCGTCATGGCGCTCGTCTTCTGGGGCATGGCCGGGATCGGGTCGGCGGTCGTGTTCGCGTCGTTGTTCAGCTACATCCTCAAGGCCGCGCGCAAGGATCGCATCGCCCGAACGCTCAGCTTCTTCTACGGCGCGTTCAACATCGGGGTGATCGCGGGGGGCGCGGTGGGCGGAGCCCTCGGCGGCGAGGTCTCGCTCGAGGCACCGCTGTACGCGTACTCGATCGTCCTGTTGCTGGCGATCCCGTTGTACCTCCGCTTCGTCCCCGTCATCCCCGACAGGAGAGACGCGGAACCGGAGATAGAGCCCACCGCCGAGGCCGCTATCTCCGAGGCGCCGAGGCCGAGCGGCACGTTGGTCCGGGACTTCCTTCGCCTGCCCGGCTTCGCCACGACTTTGTTCCTGAACCTCACGTACTTGTGGATGGTTGCGGCGATCTTCAACACACTCGTGCCGTTGTTCGCGAGCGACGAGCTCGGGATGTCCCCGACGGGGATCGGGGTGATGTTCTCGATCGGGGTGGCAGCCGAGTTCCTCGTGCTGTTCCCCGCCGGCTCTATGACCGACCGCTACGGCCGCAAGGCGGTCATGCTCCCGTCGCTCGCCGGGCTCGTCGTGATGATGGTCCTGCTCGGCGTTGCGACGTCCGCCGTCGTGCTCGCGCTCCTGCTCTCCGTGCTGGCGCTCTTCTCCGGCTTCGCCGGTGTGCCGCCGGCCGCGATGCTGTCGGACATCGTCCCGCGCGAGCACTCCGGCCGCGCGGTCGGGGCGTTCCGATTCTGTAGCGACATCGGGTTCTTCCTCGGCCCCCTCATCGCGGGAGCCTCCAGCAAGGCGTTCGGCTTCCAGGCCGCGTTCGCCATAGCCGCAGTCGTACCGGCCATCGGCTTCGTGTTCATGGCGCGAACGGCCGAGACTCTGCGGCGCGACGCCAGCCCGGCCACGACCTAACACGGCGGGTGGGGATCACGCGGCGCACGACCGCGACGCTGGTGTCGGCCGCGGTGGTCGTCGTGGCC
>DATBND010000423.1:0-4490 GCA_036554505.1 Actinomycetota bacterium
CGGATCCTTGGCGGTCTGGATCAGCGTGTAATAAGCGCGCAGGACCTCGTCGCCGCCGGCGTCGGTAAACGTCGTCTCGTACGTCACGAAGCGCATCGACCCCCCGCGCTTTCCCTCTTTCTCGAAGTCCTTCGATATGCGCATGCTGCCCTTGAGCACCTCTCCCGCGAGAGGAAGACGCGTGTACACGAACTCCTGCTCGCCGTGAAGCACCCGTCCGTAGTCGAGGTTCGCGCCGAGCCTCTCCTCGCGCTCCTCCCGGGGGACGGCCCAGATCTGCGTGACTGTGAACGTCGGCGGCGCGACACAAGCCGGAATGCCGATCTCGCGCGCCGCATCGGCGTCGAAGTACAGCGGGTTGTTGTCGCCGACCGCGATCGCGAACTCCTTGACCTTGCCGGTCTCGACGGGGAGATCGAACTCGATCGTCTTCTCAGCCAAGCTGGACACCCTCTCCGCCGGCGGCCTTCATCATCATCGGCATCATCCCCTCGGGGGCCGCGCCGCTCGGGAACGCGTCCTTGAGCTTGCCCGCGAGCTCCGACGGCTCCCACTTCGCGTCCTTCTGGAAAACCGTGCCGACATCCCATCCCTTGAGGACGTTCACCGTCCCTCCGTATACGAAGAAGCACTGGCCCGTGATGCTCTGCGCCTCGTCGGTGCACAACGCAACGACGACGGGCGAGATGTTGTCGGGGTCGAGCGGATCGAACTCGCCTTCCTTCGGCGGCGGCATGTCGCCGAAGGTCTGCTCGGTCATACGGGTCCGTGCGTTCGGAGCGAGGCAGTTCACCGTGACCCCGTAACGGCCGAGCTCCTGCGCGGCGATGATCGTGAACGCCGCGATGCCCGCCTTCGCGGCGCCGTAGTTCGTCTGGCCGACGTTGCCGAAGACGCCCGAGGGGCTCGACGTGTTGATGACGCGCCCGTTGATGGGGTTGCCCTCTTTCGACTGCACGCGCCAGTACGCGGCGGCGTGACGCGTCGGCGCGAAGTGACCCTTCAGATGCACGTTGATGACTGCGTCCCACTCGTCCTCGGACATATTGACGAGCATGCGGTCGCGCAAGATGCCGGCGTTGTTTACGAGGATGTCGAGCCGTCCGAAGTCGCCGATTGCCTGCTTGACCATGTTCTCGGCGCCCTGGTAATCCGCGACGTTGTCGTAGTTGGCGGTCGCCTGGCCCCCCGCCGCCTTGATCTCGTCGGCGACCTGCTGCGCGGGCGTCTGGTCCGAGCCTTCTCCTGCGGCCGAGCCCCCGAGGTCGTTCACGACCACCTTCGCGCCCTCGGCAGCAAGCGCGAGCGCGTGCCCGCGCCCGATGCCTCGTCCGGCCCCCGTGACGATCGCGACCTTCCCGTCGAGTGATGCCATGTTCGCTCCTCCTGCTCGTTCTCGGTGGCCGGTCAAGCGGCCCTAATCTAGTCGCCCCAAGATCTTGCGGCTGATGACGACGCGCTGGATCTGCCCGGTGCCCTCGAAGATGTCGTAGACCTTGATGTCGCGGAACCACTTCTCGACGAGGTGCTCCTTCGAGTAGCCCTCGGGGCCCATGACCTGGATTGCGCCGACGCACGCCCGGAGCGCAGCCTGCGGCGCGTACGCCTTCGACATCGACGCTTCCTTGGAATTGGGGATCTTCTGGTCCGCCATCCACGCCGCCTGCCATACGAGGCCCCGCGCCGCCGACAGCTCCCGCTTCATCTCCCCGAGCTTCGCCTCGATGCCCGCCTTGCGGCTGAACGACGCGGTCATCGGAAGCTCTGCGTACGCCCAGTCGCGCGCGTATTCGTACGCGGCCCGCCCGATGCCCAGCGCCATGGCGGCCACGGACGGCCTCGACGAGTCGAACGCCTTCATCGTCCCCTTGAAGCCCGACCCCTTCGGCTCGAGCGCCTGCTCGCCGCCGAGGATGTTGTCCAGCGGGATGCGGCAGTCATCGAGCACCAACTCGGCGGTCTCGGACGCGGTGAGACCCATCTTCTTCTCGATCTTGCCGACGCTCAGGCCCGGCGTGCCCTTCTCGATGACGAAGAACTTCTGCCCCTGACGGCCGAGCGACTTGTCCACCGTTGCATTGACAACGACGATCTCGGCGCGCGCGCCATTGGTGCAATAGATCTTCGTGCCGTTCAACACCCACTCGTCCCCGTCCCGCACCGCGGTGGTCTGCACGTTCGACACGTCGGAGCCGGCCTGCGGCTCGGTGACCGCGAGCGCGCCGAAGCGTGGCTCGTCGGTGTCGACGTTGAAGACGTCGCGCAAGAAGCGTTTCTTCTGATCCTCCGTCCCGGTCCCTAGGATCGAGGGCGCCGCGAGGCCCGGGCCGGGGATGTTCAGGAGGACGGCCGGGTCGCCCCACGCGAGCTCCTCGGAGCCCACGACCGCGACCATGCTGCCGATCGACTTGCGCGTCGCGCCTTCGGCGCTCTCCTCTGGCATGATCGATGCGCGGTTGCCGGCGAGCTGGCCGAGTTGCTTGATCGTCTCCGGCGGGAGCTGTCCCTTCTCGTCCGCCTCGCGTGCGAGCGGGCGCAGCGTGCCCTCCGCAAACGCATGGACGAAGTCCCTGACCGTTGCAACGGTCTCGTCGAGCTCGAAATCGATCGTCATCGCGCGACGCTCCTCGCCACCATCGCGTCTCCCACGATCTCCGGGGCGTCGAAGACCGAGAGCGTCACCGCGTCGCGGAACCACTTCTCTACGGGATGGTCGCGGATGTAGCCGTGGCCCCCCAACACCTGGACGCCGTCGTCGCCGCACCTGATCGCCGTCGCGAGGGCCTGCCCCGTCGCCTCCGCGACATCTGCGAGCGTCGCGTCCCCCCGGTCGAGCTTCCACGCCGCGCGCCACAACGCGAGACGCGCGGCGTCGACCTCGATCGCCATGTCCGCGACCTTGAAAGAGATCGCCTGGAACGCGCCGATCGGTTTGCCGAACGCCTCGCGCTCCTTGGCGTAGTCCGCCGCGTATTCGAAAGAAGCGCGCGCACAGCCGACGGCGACGGCTCCGGTCATCAGCTTCCCCCACAACAGCGCATCGTCGAGCGCCTTGCCGGGAGCGAGCGCGTCGCCCGCCTCGTCGAAGCGCACGACCGCGGTGGGCGCGGCTTGCAGCCCCAGCTTGTCCTCCGGGCGCACGACCTCGTAGGAACCGCCCTCCACGATCACCGCGCCCAGGCCATCGTCGTTCCGGCCCGCAACTATCCCGAGCGACGCGCCAGTCGCGTCGAGCACCCCGTATTTCTCGCCGGCGACCTTGTCGGCGTCGACCGTCGTCTCGAGCGTCTCGAGGTCCCCGGCCGACACCTTCTCCCCGATCGCCACGAACGACGTGACGGGGGCGGCCTCGGCGAAGCGAGGGAGATAGGTCGATCGCTGGGTGTCGCTTCCGGCGCGCCCGATCACGATCGCGGCGAGGCCGGACCCGAGCACGTCATAGGCGATGCCCGGGTCGCCCCACGCGAGCTCCTCGGCGGCGATGACGTAGGTGACCGCGTCGAACAGGCCCCCGCCGCCGTGCTCCTCGGCCACCGGCGCGGCCACGCCGATCTCGTGCACCTGGGCGCGGATCTCGTCGGAGGTCCGCCCGGCCGCCTCGCAGTCGCGTGCGGCCACTCGCACGACGCGCTCGGAGAAGTCGTGCAGCGTCTCCTTCAGCGCGTGCTGCTCGTCGGTGAGCTGGAGGTCGAAACCCAAGCCAGAGCCTTCCCGGGCTTACTTGACCGAGTGGTCAAGTTTGGCGGAAGTATAGCGACTGCTCGCGCCGGCAAGCGCGCCGAAGTTGTCCCGAGTGCGCTCCCCTATCTCTCCGCTGTGGTTTCATTGCGGTACGTGAGAAAGGAGGTGGTCCAGACTTGTTACCTAGTTGCACAGGACCTCACGAGGTGAGCGGCTGCTAGTGGCCTAAGCCTTTTGCTTCATGGATTCTGGCCACCTCAAGCTTCGGGCCACGGGCAGAATCCAGACCGGCTCACCGCCGCCGCGCGTTCCAGGCTGGTCCTCTGGACGTCTAACGACGAAGCACGCGTGACGGTCTCGGCCGAAACATCAACCGGCGCAGGGCATGCCCTGCGCCGGTTCCTTTTTGCTACGCCGCGAATCGTCGAGACGATCGCGGGGGTGGCTGGCGGGGATTCTGCGCACCGCGATCCTCGAGAGGATCGCGGTGCGGCTGCTACGCCGCGAGTCCCGGCATGTTCACCATTCCGCGGTTCCGCTATGAATCCAGCCAGTCCGCATTCTTGAACGCTCGGACGTGGTGAAGGTTGACCTCACCCTTCAAAGAAGCGACCAGCGCCTCCGTACGCGCCGCCGCGGCCTTCTCGTCGATCCCGCTCCCGAATGCGCCCGCGAGGCTCGTCCTGAAAGCATCGTCTCCCTTCAGTTCCGCCCACGCATTTTCCAGATCGGTCGCCGTTCGAACACCGATCGCCTGGAACCTCGCTTTGGCCTCCCGCTGGGGCTGGCGCAACCGAAAAACATCGCTG